>NZ_JBHYVB010000080.1:0-1493 GCF_042750115.1 Streptomyces sp. NPDC059455 | reverse complement strand
CGGGGTGTGGGGGGGTGCCGCCGCCGGGGGGGCGCGCCGGGGCGGCGGGGCACCCCCCCGGCCCTCCGCTCCGTTACGCCTGGGAAACCTCCGTGAACCGCCACCGACACGGGACGGCGACAGGATGCGGAACCGAAGGCACCCATACACGAGTGAATCGGGAGATCGGGAGATCGGGACGAGAGCCATGCACCGAGAACAGACCGGAGCCGCGGGTGACGAGACGCCCGTCGGCCCTCTCGCCGGATTCACCGTGGGAGTCACCGCCGCGCGCCGCGCGGATGAGCTCGGCGCCCTGCTGCGGCGCCGCGGCGCGGAGGTGATGTACGCGCCCGCGCTGCGGATCGTGCCGCTGTCCGACGACTCCGAACTCCTCGCCGCCACCAAGCAATTGATCGACAGCGCGCCCGACGTCGTGGTCGCCACCACCGCCATCGGCTTCCGCGGCTGGGTCGAGGCCGCCGACGGCTGGGGCCTGGGCGACGCCCTGCTCGACCGGCTGCGCGAGGTGCGGCTGCTGGCCCGCGGGCCCAAGGTGCGCGGGGCGATCCGCGCCGCCGGGCTCACCGAGGAGTGGTACCCGGCCTCCGAGTCGATGGCCGAGGTGCTCGAGCGGCTGCTGGAGGAGGGCGTCGAGGGGCACCGCATCGCCGTCCAGCTGCACGGCGAGCCACTGCCCGGCTTCGTCGAGTCGCTGCGGGCCGGGGGAGCGGAGGTGGTCGGGGTGCCGGTGTACCGCTGGATGCCACCGGAGGACATCGGGCCCGTGGACCGGCTGCTGGACGCGACGGTGGCCCGCGCCCTGGACGCCGTCACCTTCACCAGCGCGCCCGCCGCCGCGAGCCTGCTGGACCGGGCGGAGCGGCGCGGGATGCGCGAGGAGCTGGTGGACGCGCTCCGCCATAATGTGCTGCCCGCGTGTGTCGGGCCGGTCACCGCGCTGCCGCTGGAGGCCCACGACATTCCCACCTCCCAGCCCGAACGGTTCCGGCTCGGGCCGCTGGTGCAGCTGCTGACCGCGGAACTTCCCGGGCGGGTGCGGCCGTTGCCGGTCGCCGGGCGGCGGCTGGAGATCCGTGGCCACGCGGTGGTCGTGGACGGGGAGCTGCGTACGGTGCCGCCCGCCGGGATGGCGTTGCTGCGGGCCCTGGCCCGCCGGCCCGGCTGGGTCGTGGCGCGGTCGGAGCTTTTGCGGTCGTTGCCGGGGGCTGGGCGTGATGAGCATGCCGTGGAGACGGCGATGGCTCGGCTGCGGACGGCTCTCGGCTCGCCGAAGCTGATTCAGACGGTGGTCAAGCGGGGGTATCGGCTGGCGCTCGATCCGTCGGCCGACACGAAGTATGGGGGCGTGTAGGCGTTGTTGTCGGGGCTCCGCCCCGGACCCCGCCGGGGCTCCGCCCCGGGCCCCGCTCCTCAAGCGCCGGAGGGGCTGGAACAAGGGTTCGCCGGGCGTTTGCCCGGGGCCTGGTCCTGAGGGGTTACGGGGGACAGGC
>NZ_JBHYVB010000079.1:27158-47671 GCF_042750115.1 Streptomyces sp. NPDC059455 | reverse complement strand
CACCTGGGCGGTACGCCTTTACAGACGCGGCACGCCCTTACAGATGCGGCAGGATGTGCGGCATCAGGTCCTGGAAGGTGCGTCCGTTGGCCGGCTCGCCGACCGCCTTCATCTGCCAGGAGCTGCCCGCGCGCTGGACCGTGGCCATGATCTGGGCGGTGTACTGCCCGCCGCCGGTGAGGGTGTAGCGGGCGAGCTCCTGGCCGTTGGTCTCGTCCACCAGCCGGCAGAACGCGTTCTGCACCTCGGCGAAGGTCTGGCCGGTGAAGGAGTTCACCGTGAAGACGATCTGGTCGATATGGACGGGCACCCGCTGGAGGTCGACCAGGATCGCCTCGTCGTCGCCGCCCTGTCCGGCGCCGCCCACGAGGTTGTCACCGGTGTGGCGGACCGAGCCGTCATCGCTGACCAGGTGGCGGAAGAAGACGACATCGGTCGGCTGCTTGTCGGCGAAGAGAACGGCCGACGCGTCGAGGTCGATTTCCCGCGTACGGGAGCCGAACAGCCCGCGGCGGGGCGCCGCCTGCCAGCCCAGCCCCATCCGCACCGCGGTCAGGGTGCCCCCGTCGGCCTTCTGCAGGCTGATGGCCTGTCCCTTGGACATGTTGACCGTCACGCGCTGTCCCTACTCTCATCTCTCGATTCCCCGTGGCCGCCGCGGGTGTGCGGCCGTGGCCGCGCCGTACGCACGGCCCTTCCGAAAACCCTATGCATTGCGGCCAGGACTCCGGCCGGACGAGCGGACTTTTGTGTCGGTCTTGCAACACAGGGAACCCACGGGCGCCCCGGTGAGGACCCGGGGCGCCCGGTGATCAGGAAACTCCGGCCTCCCGCATCTGCCGCAGCTCCTTCTTCAACTCCGACACCTCGTCGCGCAGTCGGGCCGCCACCTCGAACTGGAGCTCCGCCGCGGCGGCCCGCATGCGGTCGGTCATCTCCTCGATCTGCTCGGCGAGCTCGGCCGCGGGCCGGTCGGTCAGCACCGCCTCCTTGGCCTTGCCCTTGGCGGCCTTGGCCTTGCCGCCCTTGGCCGCCTTGCCGCCGCCCGCCGGCCCGGCCGCCTCCGCGCCCTTGCCGTCCTTCGTCTTGCGGTAGCCGGTGCCGAGCAGCTCCTCCGTGTCGACGTCCTCGCGGGCGATCTGGGCCACGATGTCGTTGATCTTCTTCCGCAGCGGCTGCGGATCGATCTTGTTGGCCTTGTTGTACGCGATCTGCTTCTCGCGGCGGCGGTTGGTCTCGTCGATGGCCTTCGCCATCGCCGGGGTGACCTTGTCGGCGTACATATGCACCTGGCCCGAGACGTTACGGGCGGCGCGGCCGATGGTCTGGATCAGCGAGGTGCCCGAGCGCAGGAAGCCCTCCTTGTCGGCATCGAGGATGGCGACCAGCGAGACCTCCGGAAGGTCGAGGCCCTCCCGCAGCAGGTTGATGCCCACCAGCACGTCGAACTCACCGGCGCGCAGCTCGCGCAGCAGCTCGACCCGGCGCAGGGTGTCCACATCGCTGTGCAGATAGCGCACCTGAATGCCCAGCTCGAGCATGTAGTCGGTGAGGTCCTCGGCCATCTTCTTGGTGAGCGTGGTGACCAGGACGCGCTCGTCCTTCTCGGTGCGGGTGCGGATCTCATGGATGAGGTCGTCGATCTGGCCCTCGGTCGGCTTGACGACGACCTCCGGGTCGACCAGGCCGGTCGGGCGGATGATCTGCTCCACGAAGCCGTCGCCGCGGGACATCTCGTACGTCCCCGGGGTGGCCGAGAGATAGACCGTCTGGCCGACGCGCTTCAGGAACTCCTCCCACTTCAGCGGGCGGTTGTCCAGTGCGGAGGGCAGCCGGAAGCCGTGCTCGATCAGGGTCCGCTTCCGGGAGGCGTCGCCCTCGTACATCGCGCCGATCTGCGGCACCGTGACATGCGACTCGTCGATGACCAGGAGGAAGTCCTCCGGGAAGTAGTCCAGCAGGGTGTGCGGCGGGGATCCGGTCTCACGGCCGTCGATGTGCAGCGAGTAGTTCTCGATACCGGAGCAGGTGCCGATCTGCCGCATCATCTCGATGTCGTAGGTGGTGCGCATCCGCAGCCGCTGGGCCTCCAGCAGCTTGCCCTGCTTCTCCATCCGGGCCAGGGTCTCGGTGAGCTCGGCCTCGATCCCGGCGATGGCCTTCTCCATGCGCTCGGGCCCGGCCACGTAGTGGGTGGCCGGGAACACATACAGCTCCTGGTCGTCGCTGATCACTTCGCCGGTGAGCGGATGGAGCGTGGACAGCGCCTCGATCTCGTCGCCGAACATCTCGATGCGGACCGCGAGCTCCTCGTAGACCGGGAAGATCTCGATGGTGTCGCCGCGGACCCGGAAGGTGCCCCGGGTGAACGCCATGTCGTTGCGGTTGTACTGAATATCGACAAAGCGACGCAGCAGCTGATCGCGGTCGATCTCCTCGCCGACCTTGAGCGGCACCATACGGTCCACGTACTCCTGCGGCGTACCGAGGCCGTAGATGCAGGAGACGGAGGCCACCACGATCACGTCACGCCGGGTGAGCAGCGAATTCGTCGCCGAGTGGCGCAGCCGCTCCACCTCCTCGTTGATCGAGGAGTCCTTCTCGATGTAGGTGTCCGACTGCGGGACGTACGCCTCGGGCTGGTAGTAGTCGTAGTACGAGACGAAGTACTCGACCGCGTTGTTCGGCAGCAGCTCGCGGAACTCATTGGCCAGCTGGGCGGCCAGCGTCTTGTTCGGAGCCATGACCAGCGTGGGCCGCTGAAGTTTCTCGATCATCCATGCGGTGGTCGCGGACTTGCCGGTGCCGGTCGCGCCGAGCAGGACGACATCCCTCTCCCCCGCGCGGACGCGCCGGTCGAGGTCGGCGATGGCGGTGGGCTGGTCGCCACTGGGCTGATAGGGGCTGACGACCTCGAAGGGCGCCACCTTGCGTTCGAGCTGAGTTACGGGCCGCATGAGACCAACCGTACGACTCACCACTGACAACGGCGGAGCGCTCGTCCGCACCGCCCCCTCCCCGGCCCTCCGGCCGGATTCGGATGATCATGCGCACGATGTCGCCCGTGGCACGAATTTTCCGTCCATCCAATATCTATCCTCCACTGCCGCATATCTGGGACCCTCTGCCCGTCCATGAGTCGGACGAGAATCAGACGACGCGAGGAGTCCGTATGCAGATCCGCCCGGCCGCCGCGTTAACCGGCGCGCTCATCGGGATGTCCGCGCTCTTCCTCCCCACGGCCACGGCCCAGGCCACCGGCCGGACGACGCACCACCACACGGTCACCGTGGCCCATCGCGGTGCCTCCGCGTACGCCCCCGAGAACACCCTGGCCGCCGTCGACGCCGCCGACGACCTGGGCATCGACTGGGTGGAGAACGACGTCCAGCGCACCAGGGACGGCGAGCTGATCGTCATGCACGACACCACGCTGAGCCGGACCACCGACGTCGAGCAGGTCTTCCCGGACCGCGCGCCGTGGAAGATCTCCGACTTCACCCTCGACGAGATCGAGAAGCTGGACGCCGGAAGCTGGTTCGGCCCCGAGTTCCAGGGCGAGGCGGTGCCCACCCTGGAGGAGTACATGGACCGGGTTTCGGACAACCACCAAAAGCTGCTGCTGGAGCTCAAGGCACCCGAGCTCTATCCGGGGGTCGAGCGCCAGACGCTGCGGGAGCTGAGGAGAGAGGGCTGGCTGGACCACCGGCACAAGCGGCGGCTGATCATCCAGAGCTTCAACGCCGACTCCGTGCGGACCGTCCACCGGCTGCGCCCTGACGTCAAGACCGGCTTCCTGGGCACCCCGGCCGTCGCCGATCTGCCGGAGTACGCCGAGTTCTCCGACCAGATCAACCCCAGCTACACGACCATCGACGCCGGCTATGTGTCCGCGGTGCGGTCGGTGGACGGGGCGCACGGCAAGCCGCTGGAGGTCTACACCTGGACCGTCAACGACGGCCCGACGGCGGTCTCGGTCGCGGGCATGGGCGTGAACGGCATCATCACCAACAAGCCCGATGTGATCCGGGACGCCCTCGACGACGCCTCGTGAGCCACCGCTCCCCCTGGCGAGGCGCCCCGCCGGCCGGCCGGCGGGGCGCTGTCGGGCGCCGTCGGTGGGGCGCTGTCGGGGGCGCTGTCAGTGGGGCGCTCTACGCTGAAGGCGTGACGATCGCAGAGCGGCAGACACAGCCGGACCCACGGGACCGGCCGGAGCGGCGGGAGCGCCCGGAGGGGCCGGACGCGCGCGCCTGGGCGTGGGCGGTCCTGGCCACACCCATCGGCCCGCTGCTGCTCGCGGCCACCGACGAGGGGCTGGCCCAGGTGGTCTTCCACGCGGAGGAGAAGACGGCGGCCGAGGCCGTCGCCAGGCTCACGCGCCGCCTCGGCGCCGAGCCCACCGCCGCGCCGTCCGAGGCCCCCGGCACCGCGGCCGCCCCGTCCGCACCTCGCTGCGCCGGGCATCTCGCCGAGGCGATACGGCAGCTGGAAAGCTATTTCGCCGGGGACACCAAGGCGTTCACCCTCTCCCTGGACTGGTCCCTGATCACCGGCTTCAACCGCCGGGTGCTGCGGGAACTGGCCGCCCATGTGCCCTATGGCACGGTCGTCGGCTATCAGAACCTCGCCGACCGGGTGGGTGAGCCGGGCGCGGCCCGCGCCGTCGGCGTGGCCATGGGGAGCAATCCGCTGCCGGTCGTGGTGCCGTGCCACCGAGTGGTGGAGAGTGGCGGGGGCATCGGCGGCTTCGGCGGCGGGCTGGAGACCAAGCGCATCCTGCTGGCACTGGAAGGTGTTCTTCCGCAACCGCTCTTCTGAATCGTTCTGCCCGGCCGGACGGAAATATCTTGTTCCGGAATTCCGCGGCCGTCTTGTGGTGCTTGCCTATCACCCTTATCTTAAGAGCGCCCATCGCCCTGGCTTTCCGTCACCAGCCGGGCATGGGGCTCTCATTGCGTTCAGCCGTACGAACCGTACCGCGCGATAACGCTCTTCCGCTCTTCAGCTCTTCCCGCGCCACAGATCGTGCGTGCCACCCGCTCTGCCGGCACGTCCCGCACCCCCCGCACCCCCCGCACTTCCTTGCCCTTCCTCGCCCTTCCTCGCTCTTCCCGCTCATCGGAAATTCATCGCTCAACTACGTCCCCACAAGTGATCGAATTGGAGAGCCATGTCCGGTGTTCTGCTCGCGGGCGGCGCGGCCGCGGCGCTATTCGCCTCGGCCCTTTCCACCCAGGGTGTTTCCTCGGCCCCTGATGGGCCGCCGGAAAAGATCCAGATAAGCGTCAAGACGGTGAACGGCTCGGGCTGCCCCAAGGGCACCACCGCCGTGGCCGTCGCAGCCGACAACTCGGCGTTCACCGTGACCTACAGCGACTATCTCGCCCAGGTCGGCCCCGGCGCGGACCCGACCGACATCCGGAAGAACTGCCAGCTCAACCTGGGCGTGCATGTGCCGCAGGGGTTCACCTACGCCATCGCCCAGGTCGACTACCGGGGCTATGGCTACCTCGAAAAGGGCGCCAAGGGCACCGAGAAGGCGAGCTACTACTTCCAGGGCTCGGCGGACACCGCGTCACGGACCCATGACTTCAGCGGTCCGTACAACGACAACTGGCAGACCACCGACAGCACCGACTACAGCGCCCTGGTGTGGGCCCCCTGCGGCCAGGACCGCAACTTCAACGTCAACACCGAGCTGCGGGTCAACGCCGGCACCTCTCCTACGGGCACCACCAGCTTCATGGCCATGGACTCGACGGACGGCGGGGTCAACACGGTTTACCACCTCGCCTGGAAGGAATGCCCTTCCGCCGTCCGGTAGCCCGGTAAATCCACCATCGAATGGAGAATCATGCCCGGTGTTCTGTACGCAGGCGGCGTGGTCGCGGCGTTATTTGCCTCGACGCTCACTTCCCAGGCATATGCGCAACCCCCGTTCGACACCGTACCGCCCGACAAGATCGTGATCACGGTCGCGACCGTGAATGGGTCGGGCTGCCCGGCGGGCACCGCAGCGATCGCCGTCTCCCCGGACAACACGGCCTTCACCGTGACCTACAGCGAGTATCTCGCGCAGGTGGGCAAGGGAGCCAAGCCGACGGACTTCAGAAAGAACTGTCAGCTGAGTCTGGTCACGCATGTGCCACAGGGCTTCTCCTACGCCATCGCCAGTGTCGACTACCGTGGTTTCGCCCATCTGGAAAAGGGCGCGTCCGCCACGCAGAAAGCCTCGTACTACTTCCAGGGGCAGTCGCAGACCTCGTCGAACACGCACAGCTACAACGGCGCCTACGACGACAACTGGCAGGCCACCGACGTATCCGATATCGCCACCGTGGTGTGGTCGCCCTGCGGTGAACTCCGGAACTTCAACATCAACACCGAGTTGCGGGTCAACGCCGGAACGTCCAACACCCAGGAAACGACCAGCTTCATCGCCATGGACTCGACGGACGGCGATGTGAGCACCACCTATCACTTCGCCTGGAAGGAATGCCCGCCGACCAAGAAGTGACCCCGCGCACCAACCCGGACCAGACCCCCTGCGCACCGCCTCGAAACGTACCCGGCTACGACTCCGGGCGGTGCCAGGCCGGATGCCGGGGGTCGTCCGTCCGCACCACCACATCCGCCGCCTCACCGGGCCCCACCTCGTCCTCGTAGCGCGCGAAGGCGGGCAGGGTCCAGTGGTCGCCCTCGTCGGTACGGCGGGCGAGGGCGGCGGGGGACAGCCTCAGATGCACCGAGAGATCGAACGGGAACCAGTGCCCCAGCAGCAGCGCGCCGTGCAGCAACAGCACCCCGCCCGGCGGCAGTTCGGCGTACGGGCTGCGCGTGGCCCGGTCGGTCTCCGGATCCCACAGGTCGGGCAGCACCCGCCCGCTGCCGCCCGGCCCCGGTTCCAGCGGATCGAAGACCTCGCGCCACAGCGCACCGGTGTCCAGCCAGCGTTCGTAGTACGCGTCCGGGTCCCGCTTCCCGTACTCGTAGCGCAGCGAGGCGGGCCGCCAGAACCCGGCCGCCGCGACCACCAGCGCCGGCCGGCCGAGGATGCGCAGCGCCTCCGCCAGACCCCGCGCCAGCTCACCGGTGGGCGCCGCCGGAGCCCCGTCGACGGCGACCCTCAGCCAGGGGCTGCCGTCCGCCGCCGTCAGCCCGGCGATGCGGTCGGCGGTCGCGTCGGTCAGCCGTTCCCAGGTGATCGCTTCGAGCCGCACGCCCCCATCATGCCGTGGGCCCGGGGAGCTCTGGACTCCAGGGCCGGGGGACTCCGGAGAGGTACCCTCCGGCCATGGCATCTCAGATAGCGCTGCTCCGCGGCATCAATGTGGGCGGGAACAGAAAGTTCCCCATGGCCCGGCAGCGTGAGCTGATGGCCGAGCTGGGCTTCGAGGACGTCACCGTCCACCTCCAGACCGGCAATATCGTCTTCGCCGACCCCGGCGCCCCTCCCGGGCAAACGGCCCGCACGCTCGAGGACCACTTCGCCGCCGGACTCGGCTTTCCCGTGGACGTCATGGTCCGTACGCGCGACGAGCTGGCCGCGGCGGTCGAGGCCAACCCCTATCCGGAGGCCGTCGCCGAGCCCAAGACCCTGCATGTGGTCTTCCTGGCGGGCGTGCCCGCGGACACGGCCGCGCTGGACGCGCTGGATCCGGCCGGCTACGCCCCGGACGCGTTCCGCCTCATCGGCCGCGAGATCTTCCTGCACTGCCCGGACGGGGTCGGCCGCTCCAAGCTGGCGGCGAAGATCACCAACGCCCGGCTCGGCGTGCCGGCCACCGCCCGCAACTGGAACACGGTCACCAAGCTGCTGACGCTGGCCGACGGCTGAGACGTTTCCTCGACATCGGCCGGAGACACGTTTCCCCGGCATCGGCCGTAGACATTCCGAGCCGTGCTCAGCTCCAGCCGTACCGCTGCCGCAGCCGCATGACGACCAGGTCGAAGCGCGGCCGGTCGAGCGCACACGCCTCGCGCCGCATCCCGTCCGGGTGCACCCGCAGCACCCGGTCCACATCGACCCATGACTCCCGCCCGGCCCGGTCCCACGGCCCGGAGCCGATCGGCACCCACTCGCGGTCGGCGTCGTGCCGCTTGCTCGACAGCTGCACGGCGAGCAGCGTCCCGGCCCGCTCTCGCGCGACCACCAGCACCGGCCGGTCCTTGCCGCGGCCGTCGTTCTCCTCGTACGGCACCCATGTCCAGACGATCTCGCCGGGGTCCGGATCCCCGTCCGGATCGGGTGCGTACTCCGTCCGTACCCGCCCGACCTGGCGCGGATGAGCCTCGACGGTGGCGGCCGGGCCGGTGCTCCCGGGAAGCGCCGCGCCGTCCCCCGTCCCTTGCGTTCCGTTCAATGGGCTGATCACGCCCGACACGTTAACCCGTCCGCGAAACCCGATGACATGGCGGCCCCCTCGACGTGGAAAGGGCATGTACGTGCCCGATGTTCTCGACCCACTGGCGGAGCTGGTCAAACGACGCCATGACCCGGTCGTCGTTCAGACCGTGCGCTCCACGGCGGCCGCGACCATCGCCTACGTCGTCGCCCTCGAGCTCAGCAAGGAACCCGCCCCGCTCACCGCGCCGCTGACCGCCCTCCTCGTCGTCCAGGTCACCCTCTACGCAACCCTCACCAGAAGCCTGCGCAGGGTCGAGGCCGTGGTCGTGGGCGTCCTGATCGCCGTCGCGTTCAGCGTGCTGGTGGGGCTGACCTGGTGGAGCCTGTGCCTGATCATCCTCGCCGCCCAGACCGCCGGTTATCTCACGCGCGTGGGCGACTGGGTCCAGGAGGTGGCGATCAGCGCCATGCTGGTCCTGGGCGTGGCGCAGGTGACCACCTACGCCTGGGACCGGGTGCTGGAGACCCTCATCGGGGCCGGTGTCGGGATGGGCTTCAACTTCTTCCTCGCGCCTCCGGTATGGGTCGAGACGGCCGGCAAGTCCATCGAGGACCTGGCCCGCCGGATGCGTCAGCTGCTGCTGCACATCGCCGAGGAGCTGGGCAGTCAGATCGCCGTCGACCGCGCCGCCGCCCGGCTCTACGAGGCCCGCCGCCTCGACCACGACATCTCCCAGGTCGACGCCGCCCTCCGGCAGGCGGAGGACAGTGTGCGGCTCAACCCTCGCGTCAAGGAGGGCCTCCTCTACCGCGTGGTGCTCCGCACCGGCCTGGACACGCTGGAGATCTGCACTGTCATCCTGCGCGTCATGTCCCGCACCCTGACCGACCTCGCCAGGGCGCGGACGGACGAACCCCTCTTCCCTCAGGACGTGGCTGATGCCCTGAAGGACCTCTTCATCCATCTCGCCGCCGCCGTCGAGAGCTTCGCCGTCCTGGTCACCACCCAGGTCAGCGCCAACGCCGAAGAGGCCGAATCCCGCCTCTCCAGCGAGCTCGTCAAGGCCCACGCCAGCCGCGACCGCGGCGCCGACCTCCTGCTGCGCCGCGTCCAGGAGCACCCCCGCCAGTGGCAGCTGCACGGTGCCCTGCTGGCGGAGATCGACCGCGTCCTCGACGAACTCGACATGGAGCAGCGCTCCAAGCGGCTCATGGAAGAGCTCGACCGCAGCACCCGCGAGAAGCGTGAGCGCTTCCCCTTCCTCCACAAGCTCCAGCGCCGGATTCGGCGCGGCCGTACGGACGGCTCCGGGGCGGTCTGAGTCGCCGGGGCGGTACGTCCGAGTCACCGGGGCGGTACGGGTCCGAGTCACCGGGGCGGTACGTCCGAGTCCCCGGGGCGGTACGGGTCCCCGGGGCGGTCAGCTGAGCGGGTAGCGGTCGCGGGGGAAGACCACGTCGTCGTAGGGCTCGTACAGCTCCACCGAACGGTGGAACTCGGAGGCGAAGTCGTCGGCGAGTTCGGCGATCGTGCCGCGGCCCTCGGTCAGGGCCAGCCAGGACGGCGGGAGGCGGAGGTCACCGTGGTGGGCGCCGAGGATGTTGCCGCAGACCGAGCCCGTCGAGTCGCTGTCGCCCGAGTGGTTGACGGAGAGCAGCAGGGCCGCCTGGACGGGGGTGCGCGGGGGCGCCGGGTCGTAGCTGATCTTGCCGCCGGGGCCGTACAGGATCTGCTGGGCGGGGGTGCGGGCCAGGGCGCTGTAGACCGCGATGGCCAGCGCCTCCTCGGCGACCCAGCCGCCGCCGAGCGATTCGGCCTTCTCGGGGGTCGGATCGCCCTCGGCCGCCAGGTCGACCGCCTTACGGAGGGCGGCGGTGGTCTCCTCGTGGCCGGGGTAGCGGGCGAGGAGTTCCAGGGTGCGCAGGGTCGCGCCTTCCAGGGACTCGCCGTCGAGCAGGCAGGCGATCGTGGCGGCCAGGGCACCGGCCGCGTAGTAACCCGTCGGATGGCCATGGGTGATCTGGGCGCAGCGGGCGGCGAGTTCGAAGCAGTCGCGGGGGTCGAGCCCGGTGAGGCCGAACGGCGCCGAGCGCATCACGGTGCCGCAGCCCTTGGAGCCGGTGTTCACCGGGCCGGGGGTGCCGTCGAGGGGAGCGCGCGGGGCGGGGACGTGCTTCGCGGCGAGGCCCGAGAGGCAGGCGTTGCCGGGGGCGCGGCGGGCGTACAGCCAGGGCTGGGTGCGCAGCCAGCCGGAGCGGACCAGGTCCCCGGTGCCCTCGGCGGGCGGCGGCCCGGGGTGGTTCTGGGTGTCCAGCCAGCGCAGATAGGCATGGCGGACGACGGCGGTCTCGGACCCTTCGATCCCCTTGGACGAGGTTCTGGCGTGGGCCCGTATCAGGCCCTCGGCCGTGAAGAGTGTCATCTGGGTGTCATCGGTGACCCGGCCCACGACTCCGCTGCCGTCCGGGACGAGGGTGGTGACGCCCGCGGCGCCATGGGTCTCGCGGATCGACCGCAGCGACAGGAACTCGATGGGATTGCCGAGAGCGTCGCCGATCGCACCGCCCAGCAGGCAGCCGCGGATGCGGGCCCGCTTGGCGGCCGTTTCGTCCCATGACTGGCGGATCACTGGCAGCTCCTCATCGTCCTGGTCCCATGCCGTCCCGTGTGGATGCACACGACATGATCTCAGGTGTCGGTTGGCGTCCCCCGGCGGTAGATTCGAGAGGGAAGAAAGCGGGAGGAAGCAGCCGAAAACGGGAGATGCGGTGCCATGCCGATGCGGCTGATCCGAACAGGTGATGAACCGATCCACGCGCGCAGTCCACTGCGGATGCGGCTGGGGCTGGCCACGTGGGGGCTGCTCTGGACGCTCGGCGGCGCTGTGGCCTTCGCCGTCGCGGGCCGACCGGGGTGGGCGGCCGCGTGCGGGGCGCTCGCCGTCGTCACGCTGATCGACCTCGTCCTGGTCATCCGGCACATCCGGCAGGGGCCGCACTATCAGCCGGGCCGGGATGTGCCGCCGTACGCACCGATCGCCGAGCGCGGGCGGAGCCCCGGGCGGCGAAGGGCTCCGTAAGGGCGGTAAGGGCGACGGCGGGATCCGTAAGGGCGTCGTCGCTGAAGCGTGGGCTCGGTGACGGGATATCGACGTCGGGGAGCGCCGCGTTCCGGGGGATACTGCCCAGTACCTGCTGAGTACCTGCGGCGACAGGGGGGCCGTCATGGGGGTGCTGGCGATCGGCATCGCGCTCTGTGCGCTCGGGCTGATGCTCTCCGGGACCGGAGAGCCGTACGGGCGGCCGGAGGCGCGGCGGGGACCGGAGGCCGACCCGTACGACATCGCCCGTCAGCGCGGAGTGGCGCTCGGGCTCGGCGGGGTGGTGCTGCTGGGCGCGGTGGTCCTCGGCGGCTTCGCCCTCTGGCGCTGACCGAGGGCGCGGGCGCCCGCCGCGCACCTGGCGCGTACGGCGGCTTGCGGGCCCCGGCGAGCACCGCGGCTCAGCCCGCGCCCCGCCTATCCGTCCCGGTCGCCCTTCTCGCCGAACCGGGCCGCCTCCACGAAGTCCGGGCGCGGATCGAGCGCCGCGGCCAGCCGGAAGTGGCGGGTGGCCTCGGCCGAGCGATTGGCCCGCTCCAGGGTGCGGGCCAGGGCGAAGTGGGCGAAGGCGTTGTCCGGCTCGCGCTCCAGGACGAGCTGGAACTCCAGCTCCGCCGAGCGCAGCTGGGCCGCGCCGAAGAACGCGCGCGCCCGGAGCAGCCGGGCCGCCGTGTTCTCGGGGT
This sequence comes from Streptomyces sp. NPDC059455, assembly GCF_042750115.1. Taxonomy (NCBI): domain Bacteria; kingdom Bacillati; phylum Actinomycetota; class Actinomycetes; order Kitasatosporales; family Streptomycetaceae; genus Streptomyces; species Streptomyces sp. NPDC059455. The sequence goes on along the minus strand of NZ_JBHYVB010000079.1, from coordinate 35,537 downwards.
GGGCGCTGATGACCGAGTCGAGCAGCTTGACGGCGCCCCGTGGATCTCGGGCGGCGAGCAGGTGCTCGGCGGCGCGGAAGTCGATGACGTGGGTCTCGGGCGTGGGCTCGGGCACAGCCGTTTCCTTCCCCGGGTACGTACTCGGTGGTGAGGCGGTGGATGGAGTGAGGGGATGGGATGAACCGTCACGGATGATCGTTCGCTACGGGGTGCACAACAATCACCCCGCACGCCGCATTCCCCGCCACGGGCCGCCGCACGCTCCGCACACGCCCCGGTTCGGCGCGCCCCGCCCCGGCTCAGCCGTAGGCCTCCGCGCGCACCACGCCCCCGCTCAGCCCTCCGCGGTGGCCGCCCGCTGCACCAGGTCTACCCAGACCTTTCTGACCTGCGGCTCCAGCGCCTCGATCGGGCCATTGTTGTCGATCACGACATCGGCGATGGCCAGCCGTTCCGTGCGGGTGGCCTGTGCCGCCATCCGGGCCCGCGCCTCGTCCTCGGCCATGCCTCGCAGCCGCACCAGCCGGTCGAGCTGGGTCTCGGGCGTGGCGTCCACGACCATGACCAGGTCGTAGAGCGGCGCCAGCTTGTTCTCGGCCAGAAGGGGGACGTCATGGACGACCACGGCATCGGGCGCGGCCGCCGCCTGGAGTTCGGCGGAGCGGTCCCGGACCAGCGGGTGGACGATCGCGTTCAGCGCGCTCAGCCGCTCCGGGTCGGTGAAGACGATCCCGCCGAGCCTGGGCCGGTCCAGACGGCCGTCGGCGGTCAGCACCTCGGGGCCGAACTCGGCGACCACGGCGGCCAGTCCTGGCGTATCCGGCTCGACCACCTCGCGAGCGATCCGATCCGAGTCGATCAGCACCGCTCCCAATGAGGTCAGAATCCGTGAGACCTCGCTCTTGCCCGCGCCGATTCCGCCCGTGAGCCCCAGGTTCAGCATGGGGCCCACGCTATACGGCGCGCCGGTGGGGTCATCGGTCAGGCTCCGCCGTCGCCCTCGCGCTCGGCGAGGAACCGTTCGAACTCCGCGCCCAGTTCATCCGCCGAGGGCAGCTCGGCCGGCTCCGCGACCAGATTGCCGCGGCTCTCCGCCCCGGCCACCGCGTCGTACTGGTGCTCGAGGCCCCGTACGAGCGCGACCAGTTCCTCGTCGCCCTCCGAGATCTGCCGCTCGATCTCCTCCTGCGTCCTGAGTGCCTCGTTGCGCAGGGCGTGCGTCGGCCCCGGCAGCACCAGACCGGTGGCCGCGGTGATGGCCTCCAGCGCGGTGAGCGCCGCGTCCGGATAGGCCGACCGGGCCAGATAGTGCGGCACATGCGCGGCGACGCCGAGCACATCGCGGCCCGCCTCGGCGAGCCGGTACTCGATCAGGGATTCGGCGCTGCCGGGCACTTGGGCCTCGTCGAAGTAGCCCCGGTGACCGGGCATCAGATCGGTGCGATTGCCGTGCGGGGTGATGCCGACCGGCCGGGTGTGCGGCACGCCCATCGGAATGCCGTGGAAGTTCACCGCGAGCCTGACGCCCAGCCGCTCGACCATCTGGTGCACGGCCGCCGCGAACCGCTCCCACTCCACATCCGGCTCCGGCCCGGTGAGCAGCAGGAACGGGGCCGCTGTCGCGTCACGCACCAGATGCAGCTCGATCTTCGGGGTCTCGTACGCCGTCCACCGGTCGCGCTGGAAGGTCAACAGGGGCCGACGGGCCCGGTAGTCGACCAGCCGGTCATGGTCGAAACGCGCGACCACCTTGCGCGGCAGACCGTCGAGCAGCCGCTCCACGATCTGGTCCCCGGTCTCGCCGGCGTCGATATAGCCGTCGAAGTGGTACAGCAGCACCAGCCCGGCCGAGTCCCGCGAGGCTATCGCGTCGACCTCCGCCAGCCCGCTCGGTTCCCATGCGTACAACTCCTGCGGATCATGCACTGTGACCGCTCCTCCTCGTGTTCGCACCGAAGAACACCGAACGGGGGCGGGGGCATTCCCCGGGCGGGATCTTCGATGGCCGAGCGGCCCTGAACCCCGTCTCCGAGGGGCCCTCAACCCCGCCTCCGAGGGGCCCGATCCGGCGACGTCTCCAAGGGCCCGTCCAGGGCGAACGGAAGCGGCCCGATCTCGACGTCGGCGCACGTCGCGGGGTTGACGCGCATATTCGGCACGCCTATCTTCGCCAGCCGTCAGCGGTTCACCATGTCATCCGGCGTTCACTGTCCCGAACCCAGCGTGTTCACCTCTGACCACGGCACAGGAAGGCAGCCTCCTATGCACTCCCCCGGCCGCACACCCACCCGATTACGCGCCCTCCTCACCACCATCGCCACCGGACTGATCGCCACCGGCGGGCTGATCGCGGCGGGCATGACCGGGCGGGAGGCTCCCGCCGCCACCGCCGTCCCGATCTCCGTCGATGACGCGGACGGGCTCAGGGAGGCCCTGGCCGGGGCCCGGCCCGGCGATACGATCCGGCTCGCCGACGGCAGGTACCACGGCGGCTTCGAGATCACCGCCTCCGGCACCTCCGGCTCGCGGATCACCCTCATCGGCTCCTCGAAGGCGGTCCTCACCGGGAGCGGCGGCTATGGGCTGCGGCTGAACGGCGCCTCGTACTGGACCGTCCGGGGGATCACGGTCCACGGCGGCAAGGAGGGCATCAGGATCGACGGCGCCCGCGGCGTGACCGTGGACTCCGTTTCGGTCAGTGTGCGGCGCCCTGGGCATGCGTAAGGCCCGCTCCCCAGGGGGAGCGGGCCTTACCTGCTCAGCTGGTGCCGACTAGCGGCGGCTGGTCAGCTCTGGCCGCCGGCCAGCTTCTCGCGGAGCGCGGCCAGCGCCTCGTCCGAGGCCAGGGCGCCGGAGTTGTCGGCCGACTCCGAGGAGTACGAACCGCCGCCGCCGCCGGACGCCTGCCCACCGGGCGCCGGAGCGGCGTTGCCCGCCTCGGCAGCGGCCTGCTCGTCGGCCTCGCGGGACTTGATGACCTGCGCCTGGTGCTGCTCGAAGCGCTGCTGCGCCTCGGCGTACTGGGTCTCCCACGCCTCCCGCTGGGTCTCGAAGCCCTCGAGCCAGTCGTTGGTCTCGGGGTCGAAGCCCTCGGGGTAGATGTAGTTGCCCTGGTCGTCGTAGGACGCGGCCATGCCGTACAGGGTCGGGTCGAACTCGACCACGGACGGGTCGGCACCGAACGCCTCGTTGGCCTGCTTCAGCGAGAGGCTGATGCGGCGGCGCTCGAGGTCGATGTCGATGACCTTGACGAAGATCTCGTCGTTGACCTGGACGACCTGCTCCGGGATCTCCACGTGGCGCTCGGCCAGCTCGGAGATGTGGACCAGACCCTCGATGCCCTCGTCCACGCGGACGAACGCACCGAACGGCACGAGCTTGGTGACCTTACCCGGGACGACCTGACCGATCTGGTGGGTCCGGGCGAACTGCTGCCACGGGTCTTCCTGGGTCGCCTTGAGCGACAGGGAGACGCGCTCGCGGTCCATGTCGACGTCCAGGACCTCGACCGTGACCTCCTGGCCGACCTCGACGACCTCGGACGGGTGGTCGATGTGCTTCCAGGACAGCTCCGAGACGTGGACGAGACCGTCGACGCCGCCCAGGTCCACGAACGCACCGAAGTTGACGATGGAGGAGACGACGCCGGAGCGCACCTGGCCCTTCTGGAGGGTGGTGAGGAAGGTCTGGCGGACCTCGCTCTGGGTCTGCTCCAGCCAGGCGCGGCGGGACAGGACCACGTTGTTGCGGTTCTTGTCGAGCTCGATGATCTTGGCCTCGAGCTCCTTGCCCACGTAGGGCTGCAGGTCGCGGACGCGGCGCATCTCCACCAGGGAGGCGGGGAGGAAGCCACGGAGGCCGATGTCGAGGATGAGACCACCCTTGACGACCTCGATGACGGTACCGGTGACGATCCCGTCCTCTTCCTTGATCTTCTCGATGGTGCCCCAGGCGCGCTCGTACTGTGCGCGCTTCTTCGAGAGGATCAGCCGGCCTTCCTTGTCCTCCTTCTGGAGAACAAGGGCTTCGATCTCGTCGCCGACGGCCACGACCTCATTGGGGTCGACGTCGTGCTTGATCGACAGCTCGCGGGAAGGGATGACGCCTTCCGTCTTGTAACCAATGTCGAGCAGGACCTCGTCCCGGTCGACCTTCACGATGACGCCGTCGACGATGTCGCCGTCGTTGAAGTACTTGATCGTCTCGTCGATCGCGGCGAGGAAGGCTTCCTCGGAACCGATGTCGTTTACCGCCACCTGCGGGGTGGTGCGGGTTGCCTCGGTGCTGCTCGTCATGTGGAAAAGGGCTCCGGTACGGACATGAAGTCGTAGGTACTGCTACGCCGGGACCCTTTATCGCACTGCCGAAGCCGGACAGCCTTGGAGACGCCGAATCCTTCCGATTTCAGGGATCGAAAAGCCCGAGCGCCTCGACAACCGAGGGGACATACAACAGATGCGAGCGCGGCCTGCTCCGTCCGAGGCGCACAGGCCCGCAGCGCAACTTGTAGCATACGGGGGCGGCCGGGCATGGTCAATGCACGAAGAGCACACGCGGGCAATAACGCCCCAAACCCGGCAAATTGCATGGTCCGTACTGCGACGCGGTTCTCACCGCGCCCCGCAGCCACAGGTCGATACAGAGAGTACGACGACGCGCGCGATGGTCCAAGAACACGAGCCCAGCACCCCTGGGGAGGCCGCCGAGCCGACGGCCACCCGCCGGACCGCCGACACGGCGGAGAGCAGCCGGGCCAACCGGGGGTGGTGGGACCGCAACGCGGACGAGTACCAGGAGGAGCACGGCGCCTTCCTGGGCGACGACCGGTTCATGTGGGGCCCGGAGGGGCTGGACGAGGCGGAGGCCGGGCTGCTGGGCCCGGTGGAGGCGCTCAAGGGGCGCGATGTGCTGGAGGTGGGCGCGGGCGCCGCGCAGTGCGCCCGCTGGCTGGCCGCGCGGGGGGCGCGGCCGGTGGCGCTGGACCTCTCGCTTCGGCAGCTGCGGCACGCGCGGCGGATCGACGCGGACGCGGCGGCCTCCAAGGCCTCAGGTGTCTCCGGGACCTCCGGGACCTCCGGGACCTCCCGCGCTGGCGACGCGGCCGGGGTCGCGCTGGTGCAGGCCGACGCCACCGCCCTGCCCTTCCGGGACGGCTCGTTCGACCTGGCGTGCTCGGCGTACGGAGCGGTGCCATTCGTGGCCGAGCCGGTGCGGGTGATGCGCGAGGTGCGCCGGGTGCTGCGGCCGGGCGGGCGGTGGGTCTTCTCGGTGACGCATCCGATCCGCTGGGCGTTCCCCGACGAACCGGGGCCCGAGGGGCTGTCCATCGCCGCCTCCTACTTCGACCGCACGCCCTATGTGGAGCAGGACGAGTCGGGCCGGGCCGTCTACGTGGAGCACCACCGGACGCTGGGCGACCGGGTACGGGACGTGGTGGCCGGGGGCTTCCGGCTGGTCGACCTGATCGAACCGGAGTGGCCCGCGTGGAACCACCAGGAGTGGGGCGGCTGGTCCCCGCTTCGGGGGAATCTCATCCCTGGCACGGCGATCTTCGTGTGCGAGCGGGACTGAGCGGGATCGAGGCGGAGGGGCGGAGGGTTTGACCATTTCTGCGGACGCGCGCGCCGAGGCCCTGGACCGCCTTCCCGTACGCGAAGCCGTGCCCGAGCTGCTGCGCGCGCTCGACGACCGCGGGGTCGCCGTGCTGTGCGCGCCCCCGGGGACCGGTAAGACGACACTGGTGCCGCTGGTGCTCGCCGGGCTGGTGGGCGGCGGGCCGGTACGGCGGGTGCTGGTGGCCGAGCCACGGCGGATCGCGGCACGGGCCGCGGCGCGGCGGATGGCGTGGCTGCTGGGCGAGCGGCCGGGCGGCAGGGTCGGCTTCACCGTGCGCGGGGAGCGGCAGGCCGGGCCCGGGACCGTGGTCGAGGTGGTCACGACCGGGGTGCTGTTGCAACGGCTGCAACGCGACCAGGAGCTGCCCGGCGTCGATGTGGTCGTGCTCGACGAATGCCATGAGCGCCATCTGGACGCGGACACGGCCGCCGCCTTCCTGCTGGACGTCCGGGCCGCCCTGCGCCCCGACCTCCGGCTGATCGCCGCCTCGGCGACCACGGACGCGGAGGGCTGGGCGCGGCTGCTCGGCGATGGCGAGGGTGCCGGGGACGGCGGGGGTGCCGGGCATGTCGGGGGTGCCGGGCATGTCGGGGATGGCGGGGCGAACGGCGGGGACGGCCCCGGGGAGCCCGCGCCGGTCGTCTCGGCGCCGGGGGTCTCCCATCCGGTGGAGGTGGTGTGGGCGCCGCCGGAGCGACCCGTAAGGCCGCCGCACGGGATGCGGGTGGACCCCGCCCTGCTGGACCATGTCGCGGCCGTGGTGCGGCGGGCGCTGCACGAGCGGGACGGCGATGTGCTCTGCTTCCTGCCCGGCGTCGGGGAGATCGCCCGGGTGGCCGGGAAGCTGGGCGGGCTCGCCGACGCGGAGGTCCTCCAGGTGCACGGGCGGGCGCCCGCCGCCGTCCAGGAGGCGGTACTCGCGGGCACGGACGGCAGGCGGCGGCGGGTGGTGCTGGCCACCTCGGTCGCCGAGTCGAGCCTGACCGTGCCGGGCGTACGGATCGTCGTGGACTGCGGGCTGGCGCGTGAGCCCCGGATGGACCACGCACGCGGGCTGAGCGCGCTGACCACCGTAAGGGCGTCACAGGCCGCCGCCCGGCAGCGCGCCGGCCGCGCGGGGCGCGAGGCGCCCGGGGTGGTCTACCGCTGCTGGCCGGAGGCGGAGGACGCCCGGCTGCCGCGTTTCCCGTCCCCGAAGATCGCCGGTGCGGACCTTACGGCCTTCGCGCTCCAGACGGCGTGCTGGGGCGATCCGGACGCCTCGGGGCTGGCCCTGCTCGATCCGCCGCCCGCCGGGGCGATGGCGGCCGCACGCGAGACGCTCACCGCGATCGGCGCCGTGGACGCCGCCGGACGGGCCACCGGACGCGGCGCCCGGATGGCCCGCCTCGGCCTCCACCCCCGCCTCGCGCGGGCGCTCGTCGACGGCGCGCGGGAGGTCGGCGCGCGCCGGGCGGCCGAGGTGGTGGCCCTGCTGAGCGAGGAGCCCCCGAGGGAGTACGGCGACGACCTCGCCGCCGCCTGGCGCACCGCCCGCCACGGCGGTGACCCTTACGCCGCCCGCTGGCGCCAGGAGGCCCGGCGGCTCGAACACGCCCTGACCGCCGCGGGGACCTCGGGTCCGGACGGCGCGCGGGGCGGTGCCGGTCCGGCGCGCGGCGACGACGCCGTGGCGGGGTTGATGGCCGCGCTGGCGTTCCCGGAGCGGGTGGCCCGGCGGCGCGGCGAGCGGGCGTACCTCATGGCCGCCGGGACGGGTGCGGAGCTGGGCGACGGCTCGCGGCTGGGCGGGGCGCCATGGCTCGCGGTGGCCGTCGCGGACCGGCCGGTGGCCTCCGCGTCGGCGCGGGTGCGGCTCGCGGCGGTGACCGACGAGGACACCGCCCGGGCGGCGGCCTCGGCGCTGGCCTCGGAGGGTGAGGAGGTGCGCTGGGCCGACGGGAACGTCCTGGCGCGCCGGGTGGCCCGGCTCGGCGCGATCGAGCTGGTGTCCCGGCCGCTGGCCGACCCCGATCCGGAGCTGGTGCGGCGGGCGCTGCTGGACGGGCTGCGCCGCGAGGGCACGGGGCTGCTGCGCTGGTCGGCGCAGGGAACGGCGGTCCGGCAGCGGATGGCATTCCTCCACCGGGAGCTGGGCGGGGCCTGGCCGGATGTCTCCGACGAGGCGCTGCTGGACCGCGCGGACGACTGGCTCGGGACGGAGCTGGCCCGGGCCCGCGGGCGCGCCGATCTCGGGCGGGTGGACGCCGCACAGGCGCTGGCCCGGCTGATGCCGTGGGCCACGGGCGAGGCCGCGCGGTTCGAGGAGCTGGCGCCGGAGCGGATCGAGGTGCCGAGCGGCTCGCGGGTGCGGGTGGACTACGGCGCGGACCGGCCCGTGCTGGCGGTGAAGCTGCAGGAGCTGTTCGGCTGGCAGGAGGCCCCCCGGATCGCGGGCGGCCGAGTGCCGCTGCTGATCCACCTGCTGTCCCCGGCGGGACGCCCGGCCGCGGTCACCGCCGATCTGGCGTCCTTCTGGAAGGACGGCTACCGCTCGGTCCGCGCCGAACTGCGCGGCCGCTACCCCAAGCACCCCTGGCCCGAGGACCCGACCACGGCCCAACCAACCCGCCGCACCAACACCCGCCGCTGACCGATGCGGCCGAGAGGCCGCACGACCGCTGAGCGCTCCGCGGGAAGTGCCGCGAGGTGCGGTCGTTCATCCGCGGCGGCGGCGGGGGGCCGGCCCGCCCGCGGCGCCGCCCAACGACACACCCCCGCGGG
>NZ_JBHYVB010000079.1:9554-27150 GCF_042750115.1 Streptomyces sp. NPDC059455 | reverse complement strand
GTCGTTCATCCGCGGCTGCGTCGTGGCCGGTCCCACGCGGCGGAGCCGCATATCGACACAGCCGCGGCGGAGCCGCATATCGACACCGCCCCGCGCCCCTTCGGTGCGCACCCGAACCGCACCGGACTTCAGCGAGGCCGCTCAGCGCTCAGTGGGCAGCGGGGCGCGGTGGGCCACGCGGCGGTGGGACGGCGGGACGCGGTAGGACCCGTGGGGCGCTGAGGCACGCGGCCAAGTGGGCCGCGCCGCTCAGGGGGTACGCCGCTCAGGGGGTGCGCGGCGCAGGGGGCCGGGGACGCCGTAGGACGCGCAAGGGAGTGAGCCGCGGACACGCTGGGCCGCGGGACGCGGTAGGAAACCCGGGACGCGGTGCGCCGCGCGGCGCATCCGTCGGGGTCAGTCGGCCCAGGCGCGTAGGCGGCGGGCGGTTTCGCCGAGGCGGAAGCCGCTGATCTCCCGTATGTCGCGGACCAGTTCGACCATGGCGCCCGGCGGGGGCTCGATCGGCTCTCCGGACTCCTCCATGTACATCTGCGCACAGGCCGCGCCGATCGTGGCGTTGTAGTCGGAGAACGGCTCGAGGATCAGTGAGGTGTGCAGAAAGGTCGCGGCGCGGGCGGCGGCCTCCTCGTAGTAGGGCTCGCCCGCGAACCGCTCGTAGCGGTGGCGCTCGGTCATGCAGTGGAGCGCACCCCAGTCCCGGACCGGGGTGTTCACCGGGGAGACCTCGACCTGGACGTTCAGCACCCAACCGGCGTCGACGTACAGGATCACCGCATGCCGTGCGGGAACTCCCGCTCGAACTCGGCCTTGTAGGCCAGAGCGAACTTCACGGCGCCCTCGACGAAGCGCTGCTTCTGACGCCGCCGCACCACGTCCTCGGTCAGTATGTCGTGCGCGAGCCGCTTGATCGCGACGCCCTTCTCCCTCGCCTCGGCACGCAGCTCGGCCAGCTCCTGCTCGGTGAACTCAATCGTGATGCCAGGCATGGGCGGCATGCTAGCCACGCCCGCACCCTGATCACTACCGGCTTGGCCACCACGAGCGAACCGCGAGGACGGAGGTTGACGCGACGGCCGCGCCGCTCAGCACTCCGGCCCGGTCAGCACTCCAGCCCGCTGAGCACTCGCGCCCGCTCAGCACTCCAGCCTCAGGGCGAACTGCTCCCCCGTCGGGAACGGCTCGTCCACGGGGTGCGGCCCGACCCATATGAGCGCCTGTTCGAAGGTCATGTACGAGCCGTTGTCGACGCACTGGCCGACCACCACCGCATTGCCGCCGCAGCGCCATGCCGCGTAGTTCCACGGGTGGTCGCCCTTCTCGTCCCGCACCACGGTCTCCGGCTCGCCCAGGCGTCCGCTGAAGGCGTCCACGGCGGCGCGCCACCGGCCGTCGAAGCCGGAGCGGTCGGCCTCGCGGTCGAAGACCCAGCCGGGGTCGCCGGAGTGGTACTCGGCGAGCCAGTCGACATTGCCGGTGAGCCCGTCGGCCTGCAACTCCGCGTCGAAGTCGTCCGGTTCGTAGTAGTAACAGAACGGGATCATGCATTCGGTGTCCGCGTCGTCGGGCCCGCCGAACCACTCCGGGAGGACATAGTGCCCGGTGTTGGTGGCGTACGAGGACGTGCGGGAGCCGTCGGGCACCCAGCCGAAGCGCTTCGCGGCGTCCGCCGTGGCGCCCGGGGTCCATTCCAGGTGCGCCAAGTCGGCGATGTGGCCGATGAGTTCGGGACCGGGGACGCAGCTGTTCACTGGCATGGTCATACGCTACGGCCCGCCACTGACAACGCGGCCGGCGCCGCCGGGGCGGACGGCGGGCGCGCGGCGCGACCGCGCGCCTCCAGCAGCAGCGCGAGCGCGAGCAGGGCCAGCCCCAGGATCAGGAAGCCCCACGGCAGATAGGCCGTGAGCAGCAGGACCAGCTGGCGCTGGGACTTGACCATGTCCACCGTGTGCCGGATGTAGTCCTCGCGCATCTTCACATGGCCGGAGAAGACGGTCACCCGGTCGCGGTCGCCCAGCAGTGTGCCGCCGCGCAGCTCCTCCTTGTGGATCTCCTGGCCGTTGACCGGGGCGCCTGTGGTGGGCTCGACCCAGAACATCCGCTTGGTGCTGTACCAGCGGGAGGTGCCGGCCTTGCGGACGGTCTCGGGGGTGACGCCGTTGACCGGCATGGTCTTGGGCAGCGGCACCTTGGTCCAGGGGATGGTCTGCTCGAAGTAGTAGACCACCACGCCGCGGAAGTTCCGGGTGCCCTTGTAGTGGATGGGGGCGGAGGTGCGGGTCTGGGCGTCGAAGTAGCGGTAGTCGCGCTTCTCGGTGAGGAACGGCCACTTGTACTCGATGCCGTCGCGGCGCACCGCGTCCCCGTCGACATGTTCGCCGCCCGCGTGCACCGGGTCCTGGGAGTGGGCGTCGAAGACATAGCGCTCGGGGATCTTGGAGACCATCTTGCCGTCGGGCCCGGCCACATACGACAGGGTGTCCCAGACGACGACATCGCGCCCGGTCGCCTTCTCCACCTTCTTCGCGGCGGGCACATTGCCGCGCAGGGTCTGCACGATGCTGACCTTGGGGACGGTGCGGGGCTTCATCGTGCCGTAGTCGAGCAGGGTTGCCGGACTGGCCTCCATCACCGCCGTCTGGTACTCGCTGGGCGGGATCTTGGCCAGCCGGGGATAGGCGTACCAGCGCAGCAGCGGCGCGAGGGCGGCGAAGAAGACTGCGAAGGCCAGCAGCACCAGGCTTGCTCTGCGGCGCATGGCGGATGTCCCTCCCTCAGGGGTGCTTGGGGACGGTGGTGAGCAGGGGTTCCGGGGAGGTCTCACCGCTGGGGGCGCCGATGGCCGTCACCGTGAGAACGATGGCGAGGGCGGCGGCGAGTCCGATCGCGGCGGTGGCGAGGGCACGCATACGGGGCCTCCTCGTGGTCCGTACGAGGCGCTGCCTGACGCTTCGTCAGGGATGGGGCACCGTAGCAACGGTGGGCGCAGATGAGAACACGAAGGCGTGAAAGCGTCACACCGCCCCTGGGCCCGGTGGGGGCTCAGGGGCGGTGCGGCGAACTGTGCGAGGGGCGCTTGTCTACGAGGCGGGAGCCTGGGTGACCGTCAGCTCGATATCCAGGACGGCGCCGCCCTCGGCGGTGAGGCGGAGCAGGAAGGTGCCCGCCTGGTCATCGGTGAGGATCTTCGGCAGCGTGAGCCGGCCGAGGTCGTCGGTCTTCAGGGCGGCCAGGGTGCGCACCGGCTTGTCCTTGTCGTCCAGGAAGTACGGCCCCTTGTCGCTGGGCTTCGGGTCCTTGGCCGAGGTGATCATGGTGGCGGTCACCGGGACATCCGCCATGTCCTTGCCCTTTTTGGTGGCCTTGACGGTGAGCTCGTCGGCGAAGGAGGCGCCGGTCCGGGCCGTGAGCTTCTTGTCGCCGATCCGGGCCAGCGCGTCGGCCTGCGGCACGGGCCGGGCCTTGACGGTGGCGGTGAACTCGACCGGGGCGGCCTCCCGCCCCACGGCGGTGGCGCGCACGGTGAAGGTGCCGGTCTTCTCGCCCGCGAGCAGCTTCGGCGCGGTGGCGGTGCCATCGGCGGCGGTCAGCACGGTGGCGGACTTGACCAGGCCGAGGAAGCGCGTGTCGGTGTCGCCGAGGATCTCGTACCGCACCCGGGCACCGGCCACCGGCTTGCCCGCGGTGTCCACCGCCTTGACGCGCGGCGACCGGTCGAACCCGGTGCCCGCGGTGGTGGACAGCTCCTTCGCGCCGACGGTGGTGAGCTTGCTGGTGCCGCTCGGGGTGGACGGCGGAGTGGTGGGGGGCTTCGGGGTCGGGCTCCCGGTGCCGGGGGTGCCCGGAGTGCCGGGGTTGCCCGGGGTGCCGGGGGTGTCGCCGGTCGGCGGGGTGGACGGCGGAGTGGTGGTGTCGGGGTTGTCGTTGGGCTTGGGCAGGGTGTGAGCCTCGTTCTCCTCGCCCTTCCCGGTGTCCTCGCCCTCGCCGCCGCCCTTCCCCGGATTCCTGCCCGAGTCCTTGCCCTTGTCGCCCGAGCCGGAGCCGGAGTCGTTCCCCGAGGGGATCCCACCGGTGCCGTCGGGGACCTCATGGGTGCCGCGCTTGTAGTACTCGAACCACGACAGGACGGTGTTCAGGTACTCCCGCGAGTGGTTGTAGCCGAGGATCGCGCGGTCCAGGTCGGCCTTGACGGACAGGTCGCGGCCGTCCGCACAGAGGTAGCTGCCCGCGGCGAGGGCGGCGTCGAAGACGTTGTTGGGGTCCTTCTCGCCGTCACCATTGCCGTCCCGGCCCCAGCTGGCCCAGGTGGACGGGATGAACTGCATGGGCCCGACCGCCCGGTCATGCTCACTGTCGCCGTCGTAGGCACCGCCGTCGGTGTCCTTGATCAGGGCGAAGCCGTCGCCGTTGAGGACCGGGCCGAGGATGGGGGAGACGGTGGTGCCGTCGGCGCCCACATTGCCGCCGCCGGCCTGGCCGGACTCGACCTTGCCGATCGCGGCGAGCAGCTCCCAGGGCAGATTGCAGCCGGGATTGGACTCCCTCAGGGCCGCTTCCGCCTTCTTGTAGGCGGCGAGGACGCTCGCGGGTATGCCCGCCTGGGGCTTGGTGTTGCTGCCTCCGGGAAGCCCGGGCAGATCGATCGAGGAGCCCGGTTTGTCGGGGGTGACCAGGGGTGGCAGATCGGTGTGGTACGAGGAACCACCGTCTATGGGGGTGTCATCCGGCGCCGGCGCCTCCCCCGCCCGCTGCTCCCGGTTCCGGTCGCCATGGTCGGAATTGGCGAAACCCGGCGCCTGGGACGCGGTGAGGGCGGCCATCGCGGCCGCCGCCACCGCTGTCGTGGCCGCCCCCTTGCGCAGTCGTCGGCCGATAAGCGGTGCCATCCGTGTGCCCCTCCCGTCGAACACGATGCGCTCCCCCGGCGCGTCAACTCTGGTGACACTACGACAACTTATGGCCCGCAGCTACCGGTGCAAACACCCCATCGGGCGAACTCTCAGTGAGCCGCGGACTCCCAGTCCGCACCGGATCCTACCGATACGCCCAGCGGAGCGCTCAGCTGGAAGGCGCCCGCCATCTCCCGGCGCACCAGCTCCTCGACCCGCTCCCGCTCACCGGGCGCGATCTCCAGCACGATTTCGTCGTGGACCTGCAGCAGCATCCGCGACGAGAGTTTCTCCTTCGTCAACGCCGCGTCCACCTTGAGCATCGCGATCTTCACGATGTCGGCGGCGGTGCCCTGGATCGGGGCGTTGAGCGCCATCCGCTCGGCCATCTCGCGGCGCTGGCGGTTGTCGCTGGTAAGGTCCGGCAGATAGCGGCGGCGGCCGAGCATGGTCTCCGTATAGCCGGTGGCGCGCGCCTCCTCGACGACCCGCTGGAGATAGTCGCGCACCCCGCCGAACCGCTCGAAGAAGTTCTCCATCAGCTTGCGGGCCTCGTCGGGGGTGATGCCCAGCTGCTGGGAGAGGCCGAACGCCGAGAGGCCGTACGCCAGCCCGTAGGACATGGCCTTGATCTTGCGGCGCATCTCCGGGTCGACCGCCGACTTGTCGACGGAGAAGACCTGGGAGGCGACCGTGGTGTGCAGATCCTCACCGGAGGTGAACGCCTCGATCAGGCCCTCGTCCTCGGAGAGATGGGCCATCACGCGCAGCTCGATCTGGCTGTAGTCGGCGGTCATCAGCGACTCGAAACCGTCACCGACGACGAAGCCGCGCCGGATCGCCCGGCCCTCGTCCGTGCGCACCGGGATGTTCTGCAGATTGGGGTCGGTGGAGGAGAGCCGGCCGGTGGCCGCCACGGTCTGGTTGAAGCTGGTGTGGATGCGCCCGCCGGGGGCGATCGTCTTGATCAGGCCTTCGACGGTGGAGCGCAGCCGCGCCTGCTCACGGTGGCGCAGCATGATCACCGGGAGCTCGTGGTCGGTCTGCGCGGCCAGCCAGGCCAGCGCGTCGGCGTCCGTGGTGTACCCGGTCTTGGTCTTCTTGGTCTTGGGCAGGCCCAGCTCGCCGAAGAGCACCTCCTGGAGCTGCTTGGGCGAGCCGAGGTTGAACTCATGGCCCACCGCGGCGTGGGCCTCCTTCACGGCGTGCTGCACGGCGGCGGCGAACTGCTGCTCCATGCGCTCCAGCCAGCCGCGGTCGGCGGCGATGCCCGACCGCTCCATCCGGGCCAGCAGCTCGGAGACGGGCAGCTCCATGTCGTGCAGCAGCCCGTCCGCGCCCACGTCCTTGAGCCGGCCGCCGAAGGCCTCACCCAGGTCCAGGATGGTCCGCGCCTTGATCATCAGGGCGTCCCGCTCGGCCTCTTCATCGGCGCCGAAGGCCAGCTGTCCGCTCTCCGCGGCCGCCGCCGGGGACAGCTCACGGCCCAGGTACTCCACCGACAGGGCGTCCAGCTCGAAGGAGCGGCGGCCCGGCTTGACCAGATAGGCGGCGAGGGCGGTGTCCATGCGCACGCCCGCGACGGACCAGCCGTGCTCGGCGAAGACCCGCATGATCCCCTTGGCGTTGTGCAGCACCTTGGGGCGGTCCGGGTCCGCGATCCACTCCGCGAACGCCCGCTCATCGGCCTCGTCCAGCCGCGAGGGGTCGAAGCAGGCGGCGGGGCCGGAGCCGGTGGCCAGCGCGACCTCGCTGACGCTGCCGCTGCCCAGCGCCCAGGTGTCGACGGTGGCCAGGCCCAGCGGGACGTCGCGGTGGCTCTCCAACCAGGGGGCGAGCTCGCCCGCGCCCAGCGCCACTCCGTCGACCGCGACACCCGGCTCGGCGGCCGCGGGCTCGTCCGCCGCCGCGCCCGGGTCGACGGCCATGATCCGGTCGCGGAAGTTCTGGTGGCGGAACTCCAGCGCGTCCAGGATCACCCCGAGCGCCTCCCGGTCGTACGGGGCGCGCTCGAGCCCCTCGGGGCCGGCGGTGAGCTCCACGTCCCGCACCAGCTCGGTCAGCCGGCGGTTGAGCTTCACGGACTCCAGGTGGTCGCGGAGCTTCTCGCCGACCTTCCCCTTGACCTCCTCGACCCGCTCCACCAGTTCCTTGAAGGAGCCGAACTGATTGATCCACTTCGCCGCGGTCTTCTCGCCGACGCCCGGGATGCCGGGGAGGTTGTCCGACGGGTCGCCGCGCAGGGCCGCGAAGTCGGGGTACTGGCTCGGGGTGAGGCCGTACTTCTCCTGCACCTTCTCGGGGGTGAACCGGGTCAGCTCGGAGACGCCCTTGGTGGGGTAGAGCACCGTGACATGGTCGGTGACCAGCTGGAAGGAGTCCCGGTCGCCGGTGACGATCAGGACGTCGAAGCCCTGCTCCTCGGCCTGGGTGGCGAGGGTGGCGATCACATCGTCGGCCTCGAAGCCGTCCACCGCGAAGCGCGTGATCTTCATGGCGTCGAGCAGCTCGCCGATCAGCTCGACCTGGCCCTTGAACTCATCGGGGGACTTGGAGCGGTTCGCCTTGTACTCGGTGAACTGCTCGGAGCGCCAGGTCTTGCGCGAGACGTCGAACGCCACGGCGAGGTGCGTGGGCCGCTCATCACGCAGCGTGTTCGCCAGCATCGAGGTGAAGCCGTAGATCGCGTTGGTGGTCTGGCCGGTGGTCGTGTTGAAGTTCTCCGCCGGCAGCGCGAAGAACGCCCGGTATGCCAGGGAGTGCCCGTCCAGCAGGAGCAGGCGGGGACGGTCATCCCCCGTGCGGTCGGGCGCGGGCGCTGCGGTCTTCTTCGATGCTTTCTCTGCCACGCCCCCGATCCTGCCACGCCCCACCGACAATGCCTCCCGCCCCGGCCACCGGACCGGACCGGGCCGCCGCCCCGGCTGTCGGTGGCCCGTGACAGGATCGGACCCACAGCCCCACACCCAGGTCCCGCAACGCTCGAGCCCAAGGGGAGCGACATGGCAGCCAAGCCGCCCGCAGGCGATCCGATCCAGGACGCGCCCGAGGTCACACCCCCACAGCATGCCGCCGCCGGGCTGCCGGCCGTAGGGCATTCGCTGCGCATCGCCCACCAGCAGATGGGCGTGCGCCGCACCGCGCTCACCCTGCTGCGCGTCAACCAGAAGGACGGCTTCGACTGCCCCGGCTGTGCCTGGCCCGAGCCGGACAAGCGCCATGCGGCCGAGTTCTGTGAGAACGGCGCGAAGGCCGTCGCCGAGGAGGCCACCCTCCGCCGGGTCACGCCCGACTTCTTCGCCGCCCACCCGGTGGCCGACCTCGCCACCCGCAGCGGCTACTGGCTCGGCCAGCAGGGCCGGCTGACCCAGCCGATGTACCTCCCCGAGGGCGCCGAGCGGTACGAGCCGGTGACCTGGGACCGGGCGTTCGACATCATCGGCGACGAGCTGACCGCGCTCGGCTCCCCCGACGAGGCGGTCTTCTACACCTCGGGCCGCACCAGCAACGAGGCGGCCTTCCTCTACCAGCTCTTCGCCCGCGAGTTCGGCACCAACAACCTGCCCGACTGCTCCAACATGTGCCATGAGTCCTCCGGCTCGGCGCTCACCGAGACCCTCGGCGTCGGTAAGGGCAGCGTGCTGCTGGAGGACCTCTACAAGGCCGACCTGATCGTCGTGGCCGGGCAGAACCCGGGCACCAACCACCCGCGCATGCTCTCCGCCCTGGAGAAGGCCAAGGCCAACGGCGCGAAGATCATCTCCATCAACCCGCTGCCCGAGGCCGGTCTCGAGCGGTTCAAGAACCCGCAGAACGCCCGCGGTATCGCGGGGGGCGGCACCGCGCTCACCGATCTCTTCCTGCAGATCCGGATCGGCGGCGACCAGGCCCTATTCCGCCTCCTCAACAAGCTCATCCTGGAGACGGAGGGCGCCACCGACGAGGAGTTCATCGGCGAGCACACCCACGGCTTCGAGGAGTTCGCCGCCGCGGCCCGCGCCGCCGACTGGGACGAGACGCTGCGCGCCACCGGTCTCGACCGCGCCGACATCGACCGCGCGCTGCGCATGGTCCTCGACTCGAAGCGCACCATCGTGTGCTGGGCGATGGGCCTGACCCAGCACAAGCACTCGGTGCCCACCATCCGCGAGGTCGTCAACTTCCTGCTGCTGCGCGGGAACGTCGGCCGCCCCGGCGCCGGGGTCTGCCCGGTGCGCGGCCACAGCAATGTGCAGGGCGACCGCACCATGGGCATCTTCGAGCGCCCCGCCCCGGCCTTCCTGGACGCCCTGGAGCGCGAGTTCGGCTTCGCCCCGCCCCGCGAGCACGGCTTCGACGTCGTCCGGGCCATCCGTGCCCTGCGCGACGGCCAGGCGAAGGTCTTCTTCGCCATGGGCGGCAACTTCGTGGCGGCCTCCCCCGACACCGAGGTCACCGAGTCCGCGATGCGCACCGCGCGGCTGACCGTCCATGTCTCCACCAAGCTCAACCGCTCCCATGTGGTCACCGGCGCGCGGGCGCTGATCCTGCCCACCCTCGGCCGCACCGAGCGCGATCTCCAGGGCGGCGGCCCGCAGTTCGTCACCGTCGAGGACTCCATGGGCATGGTGCACGCCTCCCGCGGGCGCCTGGAGCCCGCGAGCTCTCATCTGCTCTCCGAGCCGGCCATCGTCTGCCGGCTGGCCCGCCGGGTGCTTGGCCCCGAGAGCCGCACCCCCTGGGAAGAGTTCGAGAAGGACTACGCGCGCGTCCGCGACCGCATCGCGGCCGTCATCCCCGGCTTCGAGGACTTCAACGACCGGGTGAGCGACCCCTCCGGTTTCGCCCTGCCGCACGCCCCGCGCGACAGCCGCAGCTTCCCCACCGCCACCGGTAAGGCCAACTTCACGGCGGCCCCCATCGAGTACCCCGAGGCGCCCGAGGGCCGGCTGCTGCTGCAGACCCTGCGCTCCCACGACCAGTACAACACCACCATCTACGGCCTGGACGACCGCTACCGCGGCATCAAGAACGGCCGCCGGGTGGTGCTGGTGCACCCCGAGGACGCCCGGGAGCTCGGGCTGGCCGACGGGGCTTACGTCGACCTGGTCGGCGAGTGGAAGGACGGCACCGAGCGGCGCGCCACCGGCTTCCGCGTGATCCACTACCCGACCGCGCGCGGCTGCGCCGCCTCGTACTACCCGGAGACCAACGTCCTGGTCCCGCTGGACGCCACCGCCGACACCAGCAACACCCCGGCGAGCAAGTCCGTGGTGGTCCGCCTGGAACAGACGACCCCGGCCTAAGCGTTTGCTCAGTTGCCTGGTAAGAAGGTGGCCACCACAAGCGAAGGTGGCCACCACAGCAACCGAACGGAGCCTGTCCCGATGGGCGAGCAGACCAGCGTGAAGTTCCCGCAAGAGGTACTCGACGAGTACGCGGCGCTCGGCGTGGATCTTCCCGCGCTGTTCTCCGCCGGACACCTCGGCACCCGCATGGGCGTGCAGATCGTCGAGGCCTCGGCCGAGCGGGTCGTGGGCACCATGCCGGTGGAGGGCAACACCCAGCCGTACGGGCTGCTGCATGGCGGCGCCTCCGCCGTGCTGGCCGAGACCCTCGGCTCGGTCGGCTCGATGCTCCACGGCGGCAGCGGGCGGATCGCGGTCGGTGTGGACCTCAACTGCACCCACCACCGGAGCGCCCGCTCGGGCCTGGTCACCGGCGTGGCCACCCCCGTCCACCGGGGCCGCTCCACCGCCACCTACGAGATCGTCATCAGCGATGAGCAGGACCGGCGGGTGTGCACCGCCCGCCTCACCTGCCTGCTGCGCGAGGTGGACGACGCCGGGCGGGCCAGGACGGTCGCCGACATCACCGAGGCGAAGGACCGCGCCGAGGCGTGACGCCCGGCGCCATCACCGTTGTCCCCCTGGGAGGCCGGGTCTACCGTGACTCTCCATGGGGGCAACGACCCGGGCGGGCTCCTGGCCCGCCGCCGTCCGTGGATGCGCTCTCGTACTCGCCGTGACGGTGACCGGATGCGGCAGCTCCGGTTCCGGCCCCTCGGACGGCTCCCACAGTCCCGGCGGCTCCCACAACCCCGGCGGCTCCCACAGCTCCAGCGAATCCCGTAGCGCCCCGGCGTCCACGCCCGCCCCTCACGGCCCCACACCGCAGGCCACCTCCCCCGTACGGCTGTGCGCCGACCTCATCTCCTACTGGGCCGAGCAGGACCTCGCGGGCAGCCAGTGGGCCGGGCTCGACTGGGAGCAGAAGGGGCTCTCCAACGAGCAGTACGAGATCTACGACGACATCGTCCAGGCCGCGCGCGCCGAGCGGAAGCGGCATGGCACCCCGGCGGCCAAAGAGCTGATCAAGCGGCTGGCCGAGCGCCGCTGCGCGGCCGCGAACGGCGCCACCCACAGCTCCGAGAACTGGCGCCCGCCGACCTGAGCCGCACCGGCCCGACACCGGCGCGACACCGGCCCGACACCATTCCGGAACCCCCGCCCACCGCCCCGGACGGGCCGCGGACCGCACCGTCAGCCGTAACACTGCGTAACACTGACGCAACATAAGATCGCACATTCAGCACCCTCGGCGACTACGAAATCGATCTTCCCGCGCTCATCCGCGCACCCGCCTCCGCGCTTCATTCACAAGCTCAGCGCACTCCTTAGCGGAACTGCACCTTCTCAGGATCCGGACCTAATGATTGGTCCAAATGCGCCCTATTCGTCCCTTCCGTTCCGCTACACGGACATCCCGGGGTGACGCGCGTCATAACAAGACAGTCACATCATGGCCTGGACCTCTGCCCCACGTCGCCCCCCGCGCTTAGAGTCACAGCCAGTCACGGCCCCGTGGGGTGTACGCCGCGCCCACACGGCCATTCCAGGTTCACCCGGCGAGGACACGGCACCCCATGGACCCGGGGTGCCGGGCCAGCGAAAGGATTCCTCGTGCGACACCGTTCCTTGCTCATCATGACGACCGCCATCACCGCGGGCGCCCTCACTCTCAGCGCCTGCGGGTCGCGGGACGACAAAAACGACAGTGGCGGCAAGGACAGCAAGACGACCGTGGTCATCGGTGTCGACGCCCCGCTCACCGGCTCGCTGTCCGCTCTCGGCCAGGGCATCAAGAACTCCGTCGACCTCGCGGCGAAGATAGCCAACAAGAACAACGAGGTGGACGGGGTCACCTTCAAGGTCAAGTCCTTCGACGACCAGGCCGTGCCCTCCTCCGGCAAGGCGAACGCGACCTCGATGGTCGACGACGAGGACATCCTCGGCGCGGTCGGGCCGCTCAACTCGGGCGTCGCCCAGTCCATGCAGGGCGTCTTCGACAGAGGCGACCTCGCCCAGGTCTCCCCCGCCAACACCAACCCGGCCCTCAGCCAGGGCGACGACTGGGCCTCGGGCAAGAAGTCGCGCCCCTTCAAGACCTACTTCCGCACCGCGACCACCGACATCATCCAGGGCCGCTTCGCCGCGCAGTACTACTACAAGGACGCGAAGAAGCGGAAGGTCTTCGTCATCGACGACAAGCAGGCGTACGGCAACGGCCTCGCCACCATCTTCGCCGAGGAGTTCAAGCGCCTCGGCGGCAAGGTCGTCGGCCGGGACCACCTGACCGTCAAGGAGACCGACTTCTCCGGCATCTCCAACAAGGTGAAGTCCTCCGGTGCCGACTCGGTCTACTTCGGCGGCCAGTACCCCGAGGGCGGTCTGCTGTCCGACCAGGTCAAGCAGGCCGGCGCGCAGGTCCCGATCATGGGCGGCGACGGTATCTACGACCCCGCCTTCATCAAGGCGTCGGGCACCAACAACGACGGTGACCTCGCCACCTCCGTCGGCTACCCGGTCGAGCAGCTCGACTCCGCCAAGACGTTCGTGAAGAACTACGCGGACCAGCACTACAAGGACCCGTACGCGGCCTACGGCGGCTACTCCTACGACGCCGGCTGGGCCATCATCCAGGCCGTCAAGGCCGTGGTCGAGGACAACGACGGCAAGCTCCCGGACGACGCCCGCGCCAAGATCACCAAGGCGCTCGGCAAGGTCTCCTTCGACGGCGTCACCGGCAAGGTCTCCTTCGACCAGTACGGCGACACCACGAACAAGCAGCTGACCGTCTACAAGGTCACCAAGGGCGCCTGGAAGTCCGTGAAGAGCGAGACCTTCAAGGACTGACCCCGGCAGCGATCCGCACACCCACGAAACGAATCCGCGCGAGGGCGTACCCATCGCCCTCGCGCGGTGTCATATCCGACACGCTCATCGGAGGCCCTGCGGTGTACGAACTGCCGCAAACGCTGGTCAACGGCCTGACCCTTGGCGCCCTCTACGGCTTGATCGCCATCGGGTACACCATGGTCTACGGCATCGTCCAGCTCATCAACTTCGCCCATGGCGAGATCTTCATGATCGGGGGCTTCGGGGCCCTCACCATCTACATCTGGCTGCCCAGCGGCACCGCGCTCTCCCTCGCACTGCCCCTGATGCTGATCGGCGGCATCGTCGCCTCGGTCGCCATCGCCACCGCGGCGGAACGCTTCGCCTACCGGCCCCTGCGCGGCGGCCCCCGGCTCGCCCCCCTGATCACCGCGATCGGTCTGTCCATCGCACTGCAGCAGGCCGTCTGGGCCTTCTACCCCGACGCCAAGAAGCCCCGCAGCTTCCCGCAGTTCGAGGGATCGTCGTTCGAGATCCTCGACAATCTGCACATCCAGCGCGGCGACGCCTTCCTCCTCATCGCCGCCCCGCTGTGCATGCTCGCCCTCGGGCTGTTCGTCTCCAAGAGCCGGGCCGGCCGCGCCATGCAGGCCACCGCGCAGGACCCCGACACCGCCAAGCTCATGGGCATCAACACCGACCGCATCATCGTGATGGCCTTCGCCATCGGCGGTGCGTTCGCCGCCGTCGCCGCCCTCTCCCACGGGCTCAAGTACGGCCAGATCAACTTCGAGATGGGCTTCATCGCCGGTCTCAAGGCGTTCACCGCCGCCGTGCTCGGCGGCATCGGCAACATCTACGGCGCCATGCTCGGCGGCGTCGTCCTGGGCGTCGTCGAGGCCCTGGCCATCAAGTACATCCAGGACATCCCCGGGATGGACCAGCTCGGCGGCGGTGCCTGGAAGGACGTATGGGCCTTCACCCTGCTCATCGTCGTCCTGCTGGTCAGGCCACAGGGTCTGCTCGGCGAACGCGTAGCGGACCGGGCGTGAGGGAGTGAACCGATGACCACCGACAAGACCCAGCCCACCGCCGTGCGCAAGGCCGAGGCCGGCGCACCCGCCCCGCGCACCACCCTGCTCCGGGCCCTCACCGCGGCCGGCGGCGCCGCCGCCGTCGTCTCCACCTTCCTGGCCTGGACCTGGACCGCCGAATTCCCCGGCGATCTGACCGTCTACGGCTACCCCGGCGGACTGCAGCTCCTCACTCTCGTCCTGGGTATCGCCACCGGCGTCTTCGCACTGGCCGCCCTCGACCTCAAGGGCCTGCGCTGGCTCACCCCCAGCGGCTCCACCCAGGCCCTGCGGATGCTGGCCCTCGGCACCTTCGCCGTCACCTGGTTCACCGTCATCGCCATCGCGGTGGATCTGGACGGCCTGGTCAACCTGGAACCGGGCGGCTGGATCGCCGCCGTGGTGACCGCCGCCCCCGTGGCCACCACCTTCCTGCTCCCGGACGACAGCCGACCGCTGTGCCGTCCCGAGAAGCTGCCCTCCTGGGCCGAGATCCTGATCATCGCGGCGGTCTTCGCCGTCGGCCTGTACGTGGTCAACTACGGCATCCAGACCGACGCCGACCACCCCGAGCCGTTCCTCGGCTACCTCATCGCCGTCGGATTCGCGGCCGCCGCCCTGGTCAAGGCCGGGCTCATCAGCCGGATCAGCGAGCTCACCAGCTCCTACCGCTCCGTCACCCTGGTGGCGGCGCTGATCACCGCGATCGTCTTCCCCTTCTTCCAGGACAAGTCCAGCTTCACCGAACTGGGCGTCAACATCGCCATCTTCGCGACCGTCGCCCTCGGCCTGAACATCGTCGTCGGCCTCGCGGGCCTCCTCGACCTCGGGTATGTCGCCTTCCTCGGCGTCGGCGCCTACACCGCCGCCCTGGTCTCCGGATCCACCGCCTCGACCCTCGACATCAAGTTCCCCTTCTGGGCCGCCGTGATCACCGGCGGCGTGGTCTCCCTGATCTTCGGCGTGATCATCGGCGCCCCCACCCTGCGGCTGCGCGGCGACTATCTCGCCATCGTGACCCTCGGTTTCGGAGAGATCTTCCGTCTCGCCATGCTGAACCTCGATGGCACCTCCGGGCCCTCCGTCACCAACGGCCCCGACGGCATCCCCAACATCCCTCCGCTGGAGATCTTCGGGTTCAACTTCAACGACGACCACAGCGTCGGCGGGCTCACCCTCGACTCCAACGGCAACTACTACCTGCTGATGCTGCTGGTCACCGTCCTCGTGGTGCTGATCTTCAGCCGGGCGGGCAACTCCCGCATCGGCCGCGCCTGGGTCGCCATCCGCGAGGACGAGACCGCCGCCACCGCCATGGGCATCAACGGATTCCGGGTCAAGCTCATCGCCTTCGCGCTCGGCGCCACCCTGGCCGGGGTCGCCGGTGCCGTATGGGCCCACTTCCAGTCCACGGTCGTCCCCGAGCAGTACGTCTTCGCCGGACCCGTCCCGCCCAACTCCACCTTCCTGGTGGCCGCCGTCATCCTCGGCGGCATGGGCACCATCGGCGGCCCGCTGCTCGGCGCCACCCTGCTCTATCTGATCCCCAAGAAGCTGGAGTTCCTCCAGGACTACCAGCTCCTCGCCTTCGGTATCGCGCTCATCCTGCTGATGCGCTTCCGCCCCGAGGGGATCGTCCCCAACCGGCGGCAGCAGCTCGAGTACCACGAGACCGGCCAGCTCGACGTCCCCGGCGCCACCGGACTCAAGGACAGTGCCGTCGGCGTCACCAAGGCGGAGGCATGACAGCGATGACCACCACCACGACCTCCCCCGTGCTCACCGCCACCGGCGTCACCATGCGCTTCGGCGGACTCACGGCCGTACAAGCGGTCGACCTCGACGTCCACCCCGGCGAGATCGTCGGCCTCATCGGGCCCAACGGCGCGGGCAAGACCACCTTCTTCAACTGCCTCACCGGTCTGTACGTCCCCACCGAGGGCAGAGTCGCCTACCGGGGCACCGTGCTGCCGCCCAAGCCCCACCTGGTCACCCAGGCGGGCATCGCGCGCACCTTCCAGAACATCCGGCTCTTCGCCAATATGACGGTCCTGGAGAACGTGCTCGTCGGCCGCCACACCCGCACCAAGGAGGGCCTGTGGTCGGCCCTGCTGCGCGGCCCCGGCTTCAAGCGCGCCGAGGCCGCCTCCAAGGCCCGTGCCATGGAACTCCTGGAGTTCACCGGCCTCGCCGACAAGGCCGACCACCTCTCCCGCAACCTCCCCTACGGCGAGCAGCGCAAGCTGGAGATCGCCCGCGCCCTCGCCAGCGACCCCGGACTGCTGCTCCTCGACGAGCCCACCGCCGGAATGAACCCCCAGGAGACCCGCGCCACCGAGGAACTGGTCTTCGCCATCCGGGACCTGGGCACCGCCGTGCTCGTCATCGAGCACGACATGCGCTTCATCTTCAACCTCTGCGACCGGGTCGCCGTGCTCGTCCAGGGCCAGAAGCTCGTCGAGGGCACCTCGGAGGTCGTCCAGAGCGATGAGCGCGTCATCGCCGCCTACCTCGGCACCCCCTTCGAGGGCGCGCCGGGCGCGGAGGAGGCCGCCGAGGTCGAGGCCGCGGAGGCCGGGGCCACGACCGGAGCCACGGGAGGGGCCACGCAGGACGAGGCCCAGCGGGGCACCACAGCACGTACGGAGGACGGACAGTGACCGCACTGCTCGAGGTCGAGGACCTGCGGGTCGCCTACGGCAAGATCGAGGCCGTCAAGGGCATCTCGTTCAGCGTCGAGGCCGGACAGGTCGTCACCCTCATCGGTACCAACGGCGCGGGCAAGACGACCACGCTGCGCACCCTGTCCGGCCTGCTCGAGCCGCTCGGCGGGGAGATCCGCTTCGACGGCAAGCCGCTGAGGGGCGTCCCCGCGCACAAGATCGTCGCCCTGGGGCTGGCCCACTCGCCCGAGGGGCGGCATATCTTCCCGCGGCTGTCGATCGCCGAGAACCTCCAGCTCGGAGCGTTCCTCCGGAAGGACGCGGACGGCATAGCCGCCGACATCCGGCACGCCTACGAGCTCTTCCCCATCCTCGGCGAGCGCCGCAACCAGGCGGCGGGCACCCTCTCCGGCGGTGAGCAGCAGATGCTCGCGATGGGGCGAGCGCTGATGTCCCGCCCCAAGCTGCTGATGCTCGACGAGCCCTCGATGGGCCTCTCGCCGATCATGATGCAGAAGATCATGCAGACCATCGCCGAGCTCAAGTCCCAGGGCACGACGATCCTGCTGGTCGAGCAGAACGCCCAGGCGGCGCTGTCGCTGGCCGACCAGGGCCATGTGATGGAGATCGGCAAGATCGTGCTGTCGGGGACGGGCGAGACGCTGCTGCACGACGAGTCGGTGCGGAAGGCGTACCTCGGCGAGGACTGAGAGCCGACGAAAAGGGTCCGCACGCCCCGGCGGGGGCGGGGGGGGCCGGGCCCCCGGCAATCGCGCCGTGTGGGGGCGGGACCTCCTCCGCGGCCGCCCCTG
>NZ_JBHYVB010000079.1:0-9544 GCF_042750115.1 Streptomyces sp. NPDC059455 | reverse complement strand
TTCCGTCCACCCCGTGATGTGATCTCGCCCCCAACACCGGCCACCCCACCCCCGCGGGGGGGGCGCGCACCCTTTCCCCTTCTACTGCTCCTTGTTGGCGGCCTTCTTCTCCGCCGCGTCCTCGATGACGGCCTCCGCCACCTGCTGCATCGACAGCCGGCGGTCCATCGAGGTCTTCTGGATCCAACGGAAGGCGGCGGGCTCGGTCAGCCCGTACTGCGTCTGAAGCACGCTCTTGGCCCGGTCGACCAGCTTGCGGGTCTCCAGCCGCTGGGAGAGGTCGGCGACCTCCAGTTCCAGGGTCTTCAGCTCGGTGAAGCGGGAGACGGCCATCTCGATGGCCGGGACCACATCGCTCTTGCTGAACGGCTTCACGAGATACGCCATCGCCCCGGCGTCCCGGGCCCGTTCGACCAGTTCGCGCTGGGAGAAGGCGGTCAGCATCAGAACGGGGGCGATGCGGTCGGCCGCGATCCGCTCGGCGGCGGAGATGCCGTCGAGCACCGGCATCTTCACATCGAGGATGACGAGGTCGGGGTGGTGCTCCTGGGCGAGCGCGACAGCCGTCTCCCCATCGCCCGCCTCGCCGACGACGGAGTACCCCTCCTCCTCGAGCATCTCCTTCAGGTCGAGGCGGATGAGGGCCTCGTCCTCGGCGATGACGACGCGGGTTGTCTGCGGTGGGACGTGCGACTGCGCGTCGGGGGCGTCAGCGGTGCTCACTGTGGTCCTCGTTTTCCTGGCAGGTGGGCACCATGAGCCTACCTAGCTGCGGTAAGGTGGACGCGCAGCGGGTCATTGGTGACCTTCGAAACTGCAAGCCCCGGTAGCCCAATTGGCAGCAGGCAATGGATTCAAAACCCATACAGTGTCGGTTCGAGTCCGACCCGGGGCACATTTCCTTCGATTCCAAGGTCACAATGGAATCGGTCTTCTTCACTCGATGAAGTGAAGGCTTCGGCGAAATACCACGTCGGGCCGAAGTACTGAACCAGTACTTCGGCCCCAAGGAGCGAGGCTCGGCTACCTCAGGTCGTCCGCGCCGATGTGGTGGACGCGGACCAGATTGGTGGAGCCGGAGACACCGGGCGGGGAACCGGCGGTGATGATGACCAGGTCGCCCTTCTTGCAGCGGCCGAGGCGCAGCAGTTCCTCGTCCACCTGGGCCACCATCTCGTCCGTGGAATCGACCATCGGACCGAGGAAGGTCTCCACGCCCCAGGTCAGATTGAGCTGGGAGCGGGTGCCCGGCTCCGGGGTGAAGGCCAGCAGCGGGATCGGGGAGCGGTAGCGGGAGAGGCGGCGCACGGTGTCGCCGGACTGGGTGAAGGCGACGAGGAACTTCGCGCCGAGGAAGTCGCCCATCTCGGCCGCCGCGCGGGCCACCGCGCCGCCCTGGGTGCGGGGCTTGCTGCGCTCGGTGAGCGGGGGCAGGCCCTTGGCGAGGATGTCCTCCTCGGCGGCGGCCACGATGCGGCCCATCGTCTTGACCGTGACGATCGGGTACTTGCCGACGCTGGTCTCGCCCGAGAGCATCACCGCGTCCGTGCCGTCGATCACCGCGTTGGCGACGTCGGACGCCTCGGCCCGGGTGGGGCGGGAGTTCTCGATCATCGAGTCGAGCATCTGGGTGGCGACGATCACCGGCTTGGCGTTCCGCTTGGCCAGCTTGATCGCGCGCTTCTGGACGATCGGCACCTGCTCCAGCGGCATCTCCACGCCGAGGTCGCCGCGGGCGACCATGATGCCGTCGAAGGCGTCGACGATCCCCTCGAGGTTCTCCACCGCCTGCGGCTTCTCGATCTTCGCGATGACCGGGAGCCTGCGGTCCTCCTCGTCCATCACCCGGTGGACGTCCACGACGTCGTCGCCGTTGCGGACGAAGGAGAGAGCGATGACATCGGCGCCGATGCGCAGGGCCCAGCGCAGGTCCTCGATGTCCTTCTTGGACAGCGCGGGGACGGAGACGGCCACACCGGGGAGGTTGAGCCCCTTGTGGTCGGAGACCATGCCGCCCTCGATGGCGATGGTGTGCACCCGGGGGCCGTCGATGTCGACGACCTCGAGGGTGACCCGGCCGTCGTCGACGAGGATCCGCTCACCCTTGCTGACGTCGCCGGCCAGCCCCTCGTAGGTGGTACCGCAGCGGAACCGGTCGCCCTCGATGGGTTCGACGGTGATGATGAACTCATCCCCGCGTTCAAGGAGTACGGGCCCCTCACGGAAACGGCCGAGCCGAATCTTCGGACCTTGAAGGTCGGCGAGGATGCCGACGCTGCGACCGGTTTCCAGCGAGGCTTTGCGCACTCGCCGATAACGCTCCTCGTGCTCGGCATAGGTGCCGTGGCTGAGGTTGAAGCGGGCCACGTCCATTCCGGCCTCGATGAGCGCCTTGATCTGCTCGTACGAGTCGGTGGCGGGTCCCAAAGTACAGACGATTTTTGCTCGGCGCATGATGCCGAGCCTATGACTTACCGGCGAGTAAAGAACTGAGAACTTCACACTCCCCCATGGCCTTTGGATGGCAGGTTATTGACAACTAATGAAACGTGCAGTGGGCCGCTCCGATGAGCGTTTCGGAGGGTGGTTCCGGGGCTCCGGAGGAGGCGTTTCACAGCTCGGGCGGGGTCATGGTGAAGCGCGCGTTGACGTGCGCGTACACCGTCTGGCGCTGCGGTTCGAGGTCGAGCGCGGCCACGGCGTCCCGGTCGGCGGGGCCGCCGTAGCCGGACCGGGCGCGCGGGGCGGCGACGGCCACGGGCTGGAACGGTCCCTCCTCCGCCTCCAGGTCGGCGAGCTCGGTGAGCGCGACCAGCCGGGCGTCGAGCGCCCCCGCGTACTCGCGGGCCCGCCGCACCGCCGCGCGCACCGCCCGCTGCCGGGCCCGGCCGTACGCGGGCGAGTCGGGGCGCAGCCCCCACCAGGGGCCGTCGACCCGGGTGAGCTCGAGGTCGGCGAGGCGGGTGGTGAGCTCGCCCAGGGCGGTGAAGTCGGTGAGGGTCGCGGTCAGGTGCACCCGGCCGTGATAGGCCCGTACGCGCTCGTGGCGGCTCTTGGGGTTGATCTCGGGGGTGACCGAGAAGGCACCGGTCTCCAGCTTCTCGACCGCCTCGCCGTAGGACTTCACCAGCTCCAGGACCTGGTTGTTGCGGCGGGTGAGGTCCTCCAGCGCGGCGCGCCGGTCGGCGCCGCGGGCGCTGACGGCGATGGTGAGCCGGGCGATCTCGGGGTCGACCTCCAGGGTCGCCTCGCCGCGGACGGCGACGCGCGGGGTCTCGGGAGTGCCGTACGGCACGGAGGCGGCGGGCTGGGGCGGCGGGCCGGGCTGGGCGGGCTGCGGCGGCGGGCTGGGCCGGCCGGGCTGGGGCGGCTGATTCATGGCGGCTCCCGGTCAGGTGCGCGAGGGCTGGTGCGAAGCGGTGCGGTTGGGCCAGAATCTACGCGCGTTGTGCCCATTTCGCAGGTATCTCAGGGGAGATCAGCCATGCCGCTCAACCGTCGGAAGTTCCTCGGCCGCACCGCGGCGAGCGGTGCGGGGGCCGCCCTCGCCTCCGCCGCGGCCGCCGTCCCGGCCGAGGCGCGGGGCCACGAGCGGCCCCGGCGGCGGTACGCCTTCACCGTGATGGGCACGACCGATCTGCACGGCAACGTCTTCAACTGGGACTACTTCACCGACGCCGAGTTCGACGACACGGCGCACAACGATGTGGGCCTGGCGAAGATCTCCACGCTGGTCGACGAGGTCCGCAAGGAGAAGGGGCGCCGCAATACGCTGCTGATCGACGCGGGCGACACCATTCAGGGCACCCAGCTGTCGTACTACTACGCCCGGGTGGACCCGATCACCGGGGAAGGCGGCCCGGTGCATCCCATGGCGCAGGCGATGAACGCGATCGGCTATGACGCGGCGGCGCTGGGCAACCATGAGTTCAACTACGGCATCCCGGTGCTGCGGAAGTTCGAGGAGCAGTGCGACTTCCCGCTGCTGGGGGCGAACGCGCTGGACGCGAAGACGCTGCGGCCCGCCTTCCCGCCGTACTGGATGACGCGGCTGCGCACCCCGTGCGGACGGGATGTGAAGGTGGCGGTGCTGGGGCTGACCAACCCGGGCATCGCGATCTGGGACAAGGTCAATGTGCAGGGGAAGATGACCTTCCCTGGCCTGGAGGAGCAGGCCGCGAAGTGGGTGCCGCGGCTGCGGTCGATGGGCGCGGACGTGGTGATCGTCTCGGCGCATTCGGGGACCAGCGGCACCTCCAGCTACGGCGACCAGGTGCCGTATGTGGAGAACGCGGCGGCGCTGGTGGCCGAGAAGGTGGCGGGGATCGACGCGATCCTGGTGGGCCACGCGCATGTGGAGATCCCCGAGTCGCGGGTGGTCAACAAGGAGACCGGGCGGGAGGTCGTGCTCTCCGAGCCGCTCAAGTGGGGTCAGCGGCTCACCCTCTTCGACTTCGAGCTGGAGTGGGAGCGGGGCCGCTGGCGGGTGGCGTCGGTGTCGGCGAAGGTGCTGAACTCCAACGCGGCCGGGGAGGACCCGCGGATCGTGCGGCTGCTCGACGCCGAGCACAAGAAGGTCGTCGGCTATGTGAATCAGGTGATCGGCACCTGCTCGGCGGCGATGACGGCCACCGAGGCGCCGTACAAGGACGCGCCGATCGTCGACTTCATCAACCATGTGCAGACCGAGACGGTGAAGGCGGCGCTGGCGGGGACGGAGTACGCGGAGCTGCCGGTGCTCTCTCAGGCGTCCTGCTTCTCCCGTACGGCGGCGATCCCGGCCGGGGAGGTCACGATCCGGCAGGTGGCGGGGCTGTACCCGTTCGAGAACACCCTGGAGGCGCGGGTGCTGACGGGCGCCCAGCTCAAGGACTACTTGGAGTTCTCGGCGCGCTACTACGTCCAGACCCCGGCGGGCGGCGATGTGGACCCCGCGAAGCTGACGAACGCCTCGGACATCCCGGACTACAACTACGACGCGGTGGGCGGCCTCACCTACGAGATCGACATCGCGAAGGCGCCGGGCTCGCGCGTCGCGAAGCTCAGCTTCGACGGCAAGCCGGTCGACGAGAAGGCGCGGTTCGTGCTGGCGGTCAACAACTACCGGGCGAGCGGGGGCGGCAACTTCCCGCATGTGGCCTCCGCGAAGCAGCTGTGGGCCAATTCGGAGGAGATCCGGAACACGATCATCGCCTGGGTGCAGGCGAAGGGGACGATCGATGTGTCGCGGTTCGGGTCGGTGGACTGGAAGCTGACCCGGGACGGCGTTCCGGTGTTCTAGTTCGCTTCTTGGAGGACGAGGCGTGCCCCCGGCGCGGTCAGGTCCGCGTCGGGGTGAGGGGGGTGCGCTGGTCGGGGAGGTGCGGATTGCCGATGACGGTGCCGCACCGCCCGGACGGCTGGAGCCCGAAGGCGGTGAACGCGGTGCGGGACGGCAGCCGGTAGGCGGGGTCCGTGAGCAGCGAGTTGAGGATGACGGCGGAGCGCCAGGCGGCGAGGCCGAGGTCCGGGG
Source organism: Streptomyces sp. NPDC059455 (assembly GCF_042750115.1). Classification (NCBI taxonomy): domain Bacteria; kingdom Bacillati; phylum Actinomycetota; class Actinomycetes; order Kitasatosporales; family Streptomycetaceae; genus Streptomyces; species Streptomyces sp. NPDC059455. Next base: position 4,032 of record NZ_JBHYVB010000079.1, on the reverse strand, counting down.
TGCCGACCCCATGGGTGTGGCGCTCGGCGTTCTGGACGTACACCGAGCCCTTGATCATGGGGTCGAGGACCAGACAGTGGTCGGCGTCGACGCGGGGGCGCTCGGAGGCGTCCCGGCGGATGTAGGGGTCGAGGGCGGCGAGGAGGGTGTCGACGCGGCGCTCGCGGTAGCCGGTGGCGAGGACGACGGCCTCGGTGGTGTGGCGGGCCCGGGTGCCCTGCTCGGTGTGTTCCAGGTGGAGTTCGAGCTGGGCGGCGGCGATCCGGCCGGCGGTGCGGACGGTGACACCGGGGGTGAGGACGGCGCCGGGCCAGCCGTCGGAGTGCAGGGCCCGGCGGTAGAGCTCGTGGTGGATGGCGTCGAGCGTCTCGTGGGCGATGCCCTTGTAGAGCTGCCACTGGCGGGGCAGCAGCTGGTCGCGGGCGGGCTCGGGCAGGGTGTGGAAGTAGCGGGTGTAGTCGGGGCTGAACTGCTCCAGGCCGAGCTTGCCGTACTCCATGGGCGCGAAGGCGGGGGTGCGGGCCATCCAGTGGAGCCCTTCGGCGCCGAGGGGGCGGTTGCGCAGCAGGTCGAGGAAGACCTCGGCGCCGGACTGGCCGGAGCCGATGACGGTGACGTGGCCGGTGGCCAGGAGCCGCTCGCGGTGTTCGAGGTAGTCGGAGGAGTGGAGGACGGGGACGTTGGGGGCGTCGGCGAGCGGGCGCAGGGGTTCGGGGACGTACGGCTCGGTGCCGACGCCGAGGACGAGGTTGCGGGCGTAGACGCGACCGAGGGCCCTGCCCTCCTCATCGGTCGCGGCCGGATCGGACGCGGGGGCGTCGGCGGCCGGGCCGAGCCGGGCGAAGTCGATTTCGAACAGCTCGTATTCGTGGTCCCAGCGGACGGCGTCGACGCGGTGGTCGAAGTGGAGTCCGGGGAGCTGTTCGCTGAGCCAGCGGCAGTACGCGTCGTACTCGGCGCGCTCGATGTGGAAGCGCTCGGCGACGTAGAAGGGGAACAGCCGCTCATGGGCCTTGAGGTACTGGAGGAAGGTCCAGGGGCTGCCGGGGTCGGCGAGGGTCACCAGGTCGGCGAGGAAGGGGACTTGGATGGTCGCGCCGTCGATGAGGAGGCCGGGGTGCCAGTGGAAGGCGGGCCGCTGCTCGTAGAAGGCGGTGCGCAGGGCGGGGACACCGTGGGCGAGGGCGGCGAGGGAGAGGTTGAACGGGCCGATGCCGATACCGGCCAGGTCCACGGGCCGGTCGGCGGCCCGGTCGGCGGTGGCGGGATCGGCGGACGCGGCGGGGTTGGGGGGTTGTGCGGTGCTCATGGGGTGGTGTTGCCTTCCACGAGTTCGAGCAGCCCGCGCAGATCGTCGGGCTGGATGTGCGGGTTGAGAACGGTGGCCTTGAGCCACAGCCCCGAAGGAGTGGCGGCACGGCCGAGGACGGCCGCCCCGTGGTGGAGCAGGCGGCGGCGCAGCGCGGCGACGGCGGCGGGCGGTGCCCCGGTGGGGCGGAAGAGAACGGTGCTGATGGTGGGGCGGGCGTGGAGCTCGAGCCCGGGGCGGGCCTCGATGAGGTCCGCGAGGTGCTGGGCGGCCGCGCAGACGTGGTCCACGAGTTCGCCGAGACCGCGGCGGCCGAGCGCCCGCAGCGTGACGGCGATCTTGAAGATGTCGGGGCGGCGGGTGGTGCGGAGCGAGCGGCCGAGCAGATCGGGCAGGCCGGCTTCGGTGTCGTCGTCGGCGTTGAGGTAGTCGGCGTGGTGGGCCAGCGCGGCGAGCGCGGCGCCGTCGGGCACGGCGAGGAGGCCCGCGGCCACCGGCTGCCAGCCGAGTTTGTGCAGGTCGAGCGCGACGGTACGGGCGCGGTCGAGCCCGTGGAGCCGTTTGTGGAGGGTGTCGCTGAAGAGGAGGGGCGCGCCGTAGGCGGCGTCGATGTGGAGGGTGGCGGCGTGGTGGTCGCAGACGTCGGCGATGTCGGGGAGCGGGTCGATGGCCCCGGTGTCGGTGGTGCCGGCGGTGGCGACGACGAGGGTGGGGGCGTCGGACGGCTGGTCGAGGGCGGTGTGGAGCGCGACCGGGTCGAGGACGCCGCTGGGGGTGGGGAGGGTGAGGGGCTCGGGCAGCCCGAGGAGCCAGGCGGCGCGCTGGACGCTGTGGTGGGCGTTGGCGCCGCGGACGATACGGAGGGGAGCGCCCTGGGCGGCCTCGCGGGCCAGGAGCAGGCCGAGCTGGTTGGATTCGGTGCCGCCGGTGGTGACGAGGGCGTCGGGGTCGGGACCGTGGGGATGGACGAGTTCGGCCAGGGCGCGGCAGGTCAGCGACTCCAGCGCACAGGCGGCGGGGGCCTGGTCCCAGGAGTCGAGGGAGGGGTTGAGCGCGGAGACCGCGAGGTCGGCGGCGGTGGCGACGGCGAGCGGCGGGCAGTGCAGATGGGCGGTGCAGCGGGGGTCGGCGGGTTCGGCGGCGCCATGGGCGAGGGCGCGGACGAGGCTGCGCAGCGCGTGGTGGGGCCCCTCCCCCTCGTCGGGGATGAGCGGCCGGGCCGCACCGCGTATCCGCCGGGCCACCGCGGCCGGTCCCCCGGCCGGTAGGGGGCCACCGCGGTCGGCGGCGCCGTGGGCGAGGGCGTCGAGGACGGTGTCGACCATCGGGCGGAGCACGTCCGGTCCGCTCTGGCCCCCGGCGAGGAGGCGGGCGGTTCCGGATGCGGGCACGGGCATGGGTGTGCCCCTAGGGGGTGTCTGGGCGGCGGTCAGGGCTGCCTAAATTACTTCGCACGCCGGCGGTCCGATCCGGGGTCGGGGTCAAGTGCACCCGTACGTGGTACGGCCCGGCCCCGCGGATTGATCGGCGGCGCCGGGCCGCCCCGGGCCTGCCGCCTCGTCCGGCCTGATCGGTTACTCGATGTGCCCCGTCTCGGGGTCCACCTGGCGGAGGAAGTCCCGTGCGGCCGCCTCCAGTTCCGGTGTGCTCAAGGAGTCGGCTCCGTGCACACCGGTGGTGAAGCCGTAGCCCGGGTTGGGCCCGGTCAGCCAGGTGAAGTCGTACGTCCCGGGTTCGCCGGGACGCGTCGCGACGTCGAACCGCTCCCCGTCGACCTTCAGCATCCACTGGCGGCGCGCTCCTCGATCCATGCCGTCAGTCTGCCCCGTGCCCGGACCGGGATGAGATCGGCATCGCGTCATGCCTGTTCCAGGCCGCCGCTCGACGGCAAGCTCACCGCGAAGGCGACGGAGGCCGCCACGAGGAGGAGAGAGCGATGATCAAACGAACGGGCAGGGTGATCTGCGACATCACGATCACGGCCGACGGGTACTCGGCCGGGCTCGACCAGACCGAGGAACGCCCGTTCGGCGACGACGGCGGCGACGGCTCCGGCGACAAGCTGCACGCCTGGATGTTCGATACGCCCGACGAGAACCGGGCCGAGGTCGACCGGATGACCGCCGCCGCGGCGTTCATCATGGGGCGCAACATGTTCGGCCCGGTGCGCGGCCCATGGGATCGGCAGTGGAACGGCTGGTGGGGCGGCAATCCCCCGTTCCACGCACCGGTGTTCGTGCTCACCCACCACGCGCGCGAGCCGCAGCCGATGGACGGCGGCACCACGTACTACTTCGTCACCGACGGAATCGCGGCGGCGCTGGCACAGGCACGCGCCGCGGCCGGCGACGGCGAGGTCGCGATCCATGGCGGCGCGACCACCATCAACCAGTACCTCGCCGCCGGCCTGATCGACGAGCTGCGGCTGCACATCGTGCCGTTCACGCTCGGCGCCGGCACGCGGCTGTTCGAGGGCGTCCCGCCGCTGAGACTGGAGCAGGTGACGTCGCGGGCGGCGAGTCTGGTCACGCATGTGACCTACCGCGTGCTGTCCTGAGCCTGGCGGCGCCGCCTTCGACGAATTCGTCTCCCAGTGCGCGTACGGGAGAAGAGGAGCGCCTCGACTTCCTCAGAGCCTGTGTCATATCCCCGGTCGGATCAGCGTGCGGCGTCAGGGGGCACCTCCCAGCGGTAGCTGGGGGAGCGTGCGATCGCAAGGCGCC
>NZ_JBHYVB010000078.1:43085-48041 GCF_042750115.1 Streptomyces sp. NPDC059455 | reverse complement strand
CGGGGGGGGTGCCGGGCGGGGGGGGGGGGGCCGCCGGGGGGCTGCCCGTCCCGCCGGGGGGGGGGCGGGGGCGGGGGGCCCGCGGCGCGCCCCTCCCCGCCCCCCCCCCCCCCGGGGACGGGTTCGTCGGGCTCGGGGTCGTCTCCGTACAGACGGTCGTTCATGACGTGCCTCCAGGGGGCGAGGGGGATGGCCCCGGACCCGACAGCGGACCGGGGCCGGGACAGGACGCTAATTCCCGCGCCCCGCGGTGGGCCCCCGTCCCTGACGGGACGCTGACGCGAGGACGGGCAGTCTTGACGCGACGCTGGCGCGACGTCCCGGGCGCACCATGGAAGGACGGGGGCTGTGGCCGCGGCAGGGTGCACAGGAGGCCGTCGATGGCACGCGGACGGTTGCGGATCCATCTCGGGGCGGCGCCCGGGGTCGGGAAGACCTACGCCATGCTGCAGGAGGGCCAGCGGCTGCGTGCGCAGGGCGCCGACGTGGTGATCGGCCTGGTCGAACCGCATGGGCGGCGGCTGACCGCGGCCCTGGCCGAGGGGCTGGAGACCGTTCCCCGGCGCACCCTGGTCCACCGGGGAGCGGCCTTCACCGAGATGGACCTGGACGCCGTCCTGGCCCGCCACCCCCAGGTGGCCCTGGTCGACGAGCTGGCCCACACCAACGTCCCCGGATCCCGCAACACCAAGCGCTGGCAGGACGTCGAGGAACTCCTCGGCGCCGGGACCGATGTGGTCACCACCCTCAACATCCAGCACCTGGAGTCGCTGAACGACGTCGTACGGCAGATCACCGGCGTCGTCCAGCACGAGACGCTGCCCGACGAGGTGGCGCGCCGCGCCGACCAGATCGAGCTGGTCGACCTGTTGCCGGAGACGCTGCGCCGCCGTCTGGTGCACGGCGACGTCTACCCACCGGATCGCGTCGAGGGCGCCCTGACCCACTACTTCCGGCTGGGCAACCTCACCGCGCTGCGCGAACTCGCCCTGCTGTGGCTCGCCGACCGGGTCGAGGAGGGGCTTCAGCGCTACCGCGCCGAGCACGGCATCACGGCCCCCTGGGAGACCCGGGAGCGCATCATGGTCGGCCTGACCGGCGGCCCCGAGGGCGAGACGCTGATCCGCCGCGCGGCCCGGATCACCGCCCGGACACCGGGCAGCGAACTGCTGGCCCTGCATGTGGTCCCCGGCGACGGGCTCGCCCAGCCGACGCCGGGCGCGCTGGCCGGGCAGCGGGCCCTCGTGGAGTCACTCGGCGGTAGCTACCACCAGACCACGGGCGAGGACGTCCCCGAGGCGCTGCTGCGGTTCGCCGAGGCCGAGAACGTCACCCAGATCGTGCTGGGCGCCAGCCGCCGCGGGCGGTTCTCGCCGCTGCTGCGGGCCGGTGTGGGACAGCGGACGATCCACGGATCCGGCCCCATCGACGTCCACATCGTCACCCACGAGCAGGCCGCCGGGGCCGCCTCGCCCCGGCTGCCGCGGCCGCCGCGGGGCACCGGACCGGCGCGGCGGTGGTCCGCGACGGCCGGTGCCGCGGTGCTGCTGCCCCTCCTCACGCTGGTGCTGATCGCGGTGCGCGACCGGGTCGGTCTGCCCGGCGCCCTGATGAGCTATCTGCTCGCCGTCGTCCTGGCCGCCCTCGTCGGCGGTGTGTACCCCGCGCTGGCCACGGCGGTCGCGGCGGGGCTGCTCGCCGACTACTACTTCACCCAGCCGCTGCACTCCCTGAAGGTCACCCGCCCGGTCGACATCGTGGCGCTGGTCGTCTTCCTCACCGCCGCATGGCTGGTCGGGGCCGCCGCGGGCACGGCCGCCCGCCGTACCGGACAGGCGCTGCGCGCCACGTCCGAGGCGCGCGCCCTGAGCCGGCTCGCGGCCGCCATGGCGCGCGGCCAAGATCTGCCCGCCCTGCTGGAGCAGGTGCGGGAGTACTTCTCCCTGACCTCGCTCAGCCTGCTCCAGCGCGAACCGGGCCAGGCCGCCGAGCCCCGCTGGTACGTCGTCGCCAGCACCGGTGAGCGGCCGCCCGAGCGGCCCCGCGAGGGCGAGGTGGAGGCCCCCATCGCCGACGACCTCACACTGGCCGCCCGCGGCCACGCCCTCAGCGGGGGCGACCAGCGCGTCTTCGCCGCCTGCGGCACGCAGATCGGCATCGCGCACACCCAGGGCCGGCTCACCCGGCACGCCGCCGAGACCGACACCCTCGCCGCCGCCGAGCGCACCCGCGCCTCGCTGCTCCTCACCGCGAGCCACGATCTGCGGGCGCCGCTGCGCGCGGTCGAGGAGGCGCTCGTACCGCTGCACCCCACCTCGGCCGGGGAGATCCGCCGTGTGGCCACCGCCCGGTCGGCGGTGCGCCGCGCCACCCAGCTCCTCACCGACCTGGACGACCTCGGCCGGTTGCACGCCGGGGCGCTGGACCTCTACCTCCGCCCGGTCGACCTGGACGAGGCGCTGACGGCCGCGCTGGACGACCTCGGGACCGGCGGCCACACCCTCGTCCTGCGGCTTCCGGAGCAACCGCCGTACGTGCTCGCCGACGCCGCGCTCCTCACCCGCGTCCTCACCGCGCTCGCTGCCGACGCCCTGCGCCACAGCCCGCCCGACGCGCCACCCACCCTCACGGCCGAGGCCCGGCGGGGCCGGCTGAGGATCCGCATCACGGACGGCACCGTCCCCGGGGCGGCCCGCGCCCCCGCCCGCGCCGACACTCTGCCCCTGCGGCTGTCCCGCGACCTCGGCGAGGCGATGGGCGGCACCCTGGAGCACACCAGGACCGGCGGCGCCTTCTCCGTGACCCTCACCCTGCCCACCGCCGCGCACCGCGTGGCGTCGTCACGGACCGGGCGGGGACGCGGCAACTCCGGGCCGCCGCTTTGGTGATCCGCGCACCACGCGCCCGGAGGACTTGACACGGTAGGACCATGACGAGCATTGATCCGGACACACCGCGCACGGACACCTCCGAAACTTCCGACGCGCAGCCGCGCCGCGTCCCCGTGGCGCAGGCCATGCGCGGCGCCGCCCGGCAGTTGGGGGAGTTGCTGGGCACCGCTCCGGAGGCGGTTTCCGCGATGCAGCCGACGCCGGACGGATGGGTCGCCGATGTGGAGGTGGTGGAGCTGGAGCGGGTGCCGGAGACCATGACCATCATGGCCACCTACCGTGTGACCCTCGACTCACAGGGCCAACTCCTCGGCTATGAGCGGCATCACCGTTACGCCCGCGGCCAGCTCGACCGCGGACGTTAGACGTCGCCGCCGGACCAGGCACGGCCGTTCTTTTGCCGGTTTTCCTCCCACGGCCCCGCGCCGGTGATGTCCGCGGCGCGGGGCCGTTCCATCCCGCGCGCCCTGTGTCACACGCGCCGACATCGGTGAACGCCACCGCCACCGCACCCGTATCAGACGCGGACAGGCGACCGAGCGCGACCGAGAGGAAGCACACGTGACCGTGATGACGCAGACCGGCGGGCTGCCTGCCACCACATCGACCGGTTCAGGGACCGGAAGCCTCTTCGACATCCTCGAACTCATCCTGGACCGTGGCCTCGTCATCGACGTGTTCATCCGGGTCTCCCTCGTCGGCATCGAGATCTTGAAGATCGACATCCGGATCGTGATCGCCAGCGTGGACACGTATCTGCGCTTCGCCGAGGCGTGCAACCGCCTCGACCTGGAATCGGGCCGCAAGGCCCCGGACAAGCTGAGCGACATCGTCGGCAACATCGTCGAGGGCGGCGCCCGGGGCAAGACCGAGGGGGCGATCAGCGGGGCCCTCGGGGCCATCAGCGATGTCTTCGACCGCGACGACGAGGACAAGTGACCATGCAGCCCTCGTCCCCGACCACGTCCACGCCCCCCGCCTCCCTCTACATCTACGCGATCACCGGGGCCGATCATCCGCTGCGGCTGGAGGGACTGCGGGCCGTGGGCGGCGTGTCCGGCGCGCTGCGCGCGGTCACCGGCGGGCCGCTGGTCTGCGTGGTGAGCCCGGCACCGGCGGACCTGCGCCCCAAGCGCCGTGACCTCGCCGCCCACCAGGAGGTCCAGGAGCGGCTGATGGCGGACGGCGCGGTGCTGCCGATGCGGTTCGGCATGCTGGCGCCCGACGACGCCGCGGTGACGGCGGCGCTGGACGGCAAGCGCGCCGAATACGTCCGCAGGCTCGAGGAGTTGCACGCCACCGCGGAGTTCAACCTGAAGGCGGCCCGTTCGCAGGACGATCTGCTGCGGGAGGTGCTCACCGAGTCCGACGACGCCCGGCGCCTCAACGAACGCACCCGCGACGGCGGTGGCACCTACGCGGACCGGGTGGCCCTCGGCGAGCTGGTCGCACATCAACTGGACGCGCGGCAGCGGCAGTTGGCCGACCAGGTCGTCGGGCGGCTGTCGGAGATGGCCCGCGGCAAGGTGGTGGCGCCCCCGGCCGAGGAGGACTTCCTCAACGCCTCGTTCCTGGTGGAGCGGGGGCGCGCCGAGGAGTTCTCCCAGGCCGCGCGGCAGCTCGCGCAGGGCTATGGCGAGGGCTACGACTTCCGGCTGCGCGGCCCCTTGCCGCCGTACAGCTTCGTGGCCTGAGGGCGGGAGTGCCATGGGACTGCTGACCGGGCTGCTCACCTTTCCGCTGGCGCCGGTGCGCGCCACCGTCTGGGCCGCCGAGCAGATAACCGCGGCCGCCGAGCGCGAGTACTACGACCCGGCGCCGGTCCGGCGCGCCCTCGCCGAACTGGAGCAGGACCTGCTGGCCGGGCGGATCGACGAGGACGCGTACGACCGCCGCGAGGACGAGTTGCTCGACCGGCTGGCACAGCTGGAACGCCGGGAACGGCCGGACGAGCGGAGACGAGCCCCGTGACGACGACAGAACCGGGGGGGGGGGGGCGGGGGGCCCCCCCCCCCCCCCCCCCCCCCCCCCCCCCCCCCGCCCCGGGGGGCCCCCCCCGCCGCGC
>NZ_JBHYVB010000078.1:0-43075 GCF_042750115.1 Streptomyces sp. NPDC059455 | reverse complement strand
GGCGCGCGGGCGGTGCGGCGGCGCGGGCGCGCCCGCCCCCACGACCTCCGACCTGCGGGGGGGGCGCGGGGCCGCCCCCCCCCCGGCGCGCCCGCCACCCCGTACGGCCAGGGCGCCGAGGGCGCCACGTCGCTCGCCGACATCCTGGAGCGGGTGCTGGACAAGGGCGTGGTGATCGCGGGCGACATCCGCATCAACCTGCTGGACATCGAGCTGCTCACCATCAAGCTCCGGCTGCTCGTGGCCTCCGTCGACAAGGCGAAGGAGATGGGCATCGACTGGTGGGAGCACGATCCGTCGCTGTCCTCCCGCGCCCGCCCCCGGGCCGTACCGGACGACGACGCGGAGCGGTCCCTCACCGAGGAGAACGCCCGGCTGCGCGCCGAGATCGCGGCGCTGCGGGCACGGGCCGAGGACAGGAGCGTGGACGGTTGACCGAGAGAACACGGCGACAGCACATGGTGTACGCCTACGCGGTACTGCGCCCCACCCCGGAGGCCGCGCGGGCGGCGGCCGTACTGCGCGGGGTGGCGGACGAGCAGGTGGGACTCGTGGAGACCGGGGACCTGGCCGCGGCCGTCGGCCCGGTCCCGGCCGAGGAGTTCGAGGAGGGCGCGCTGAAGACGGGCCTGGAGGAGCTGCCCCGGCTGGAGGCGCTGGCCCGCGGCCACCACGGGGTGGTGGCGGGGCTGGCCCCGCTGGGCGCCGTACTGCCGCTGCGGCTGGCCACCGTCTACCGGGACGAGGACCGGGTGCGGCAGGTCCTCCAGGAGCGCCGCGACCAGTTCCTGCCGCTGCTGGAACGGCTCGCCGGGCATGTCGAATGGGGCGTCAAGGTCTACACCGACCCGACGGACTCCCTGGCGGGCGACGCGGCGGTGCCCGCCGAGGCCACGGGTGGGGAGGCGGCCCTCAGCCCGGGCCGGGCCTATCTCGCCGCCCGCCGCCGGCGTCGGCGCGGCGCTGAGGAACTCTGGCAGACGGCGGCACGGACGGCCGCGCGCATCGCCGAGGAGGCCGGGGGCCTGGCGGTGGGCAGGGTCGCCCACCGGCCGCAGCGCGGCGAACTCGCCCAGGTGGCCGGTGGCGGGACGGCGGGTGGCGGGAAGCCCGGTGGTGAGAACATCGCCAACGACGCGTATCTGGTGCCGGCCGATCGCGCCGAGGAGTTCCGCTCCCGCGTCCTGGCCGCCGCCGAGGGACAGCCCGGGGTGCGCGTCGAGGTGACCGGTCCCTGGGCGCCGTACTCCTTCGCCCTTCCGCCCGACCCGGCCGCCCGGCCGGAGCCCGTATGAGCGGCGCGCTGGACGGGACCCGGGTGAGCGGGGCGCTGGAAGAGGCCGTATGAGCGGGGCGCTGGACGATGAGGACGCACGGGCGCTCGCGGGCCGCGAGGTCGCCCTGATCGACCTGCTGGACCGGCTGCTCCAGGGCGGGGTCGTGCTCGCCGGTGACCTCGTCCTGTCCATCGCGGACGTCGACCTCGTACGGATCGACCTGCGCGCGGTCATCGCCCCGGTCGACGCCGAACACCCCGCCCCGCTGCTGCCCTGACGAGAGGCCCTGACGCACAAGGCCCCGACGAAAGGAAACCCGCGTATGTCAGCCCCCTCCGGCGTCCCCTCCGGCGCCACCGCCCAGCGGCTGCGCACCGACGCGGACACGGTCGAGCGCGATCTCGCCAAGCTGGTGCTGACCGTGGTCGAGCTGTTGCGTCAGCTGATGGAGCGCCAGGCGCTCCACCGCGTCGACAAGGGCGATCTGACGGAGGCGCAGGAGGAGCGCGTCGGCATGACGCTGATGATCCTCCAGCAGCGCATGGAGGAGATGTGCGCCCGTCACGACCTGCGGATGGAGGACCTCAACCTCGACCTCGGCCCGCTCGGCACCCTGCTCTCCCCGGCGGGCTCCTCGGCGGGCTCTCCGGTGGGCCCGCCCTCCCGGTGAGAAGCCCCGTGCGCCCGGTCAGCCTTTGCGCGGCCGCGGCTCGGGCCGGTCGATCAACTGCCCCCTCAACACGGTCAGTTGATGGGACGCTTCGACCGCCCGTGCCTCGTCCAGGGAGGCGAGCGCCAGCACGAGGGTGTCCATGACGACGATCCCGGCCAGGGATTCCGCGGTGATGCCGGTGGGCGTGTGCGGGGCGCTGATCACCACATCGGCCTGGGTGGCCAGCGGCCCCGTGGGGATGTCGGTGACCAGCACCACGCCCGCGCCGACCGCCCGTGCCCGATCCGTGAGCACGGTGAACTCCCGCAGCCGGCGGCCGGGTTGGAGGATCACCACCGCGTCCCCGCGGTCGAGGCTGAGCAGTTCGTCGGCCATGGTGAAGCCCGTGGCGCCGACGAAGCGCGCCCGGCGGCCGGCCCGGCGCAGCTTCAGCACCAGATGCCGGGCGGCGAGCTCCGAGGCGCCGACGCCGTAGGCGACCACCTCACGCGCGTCCGCCAGCGTTTGCACCGCTTGCTTCAGCACATCTGTCTCCAGTAGCCGGCGGCACTGGTCGAGACGCTCGGCGGCCTCGTCGAAGACCCGGTCCTTGATCTCGTCCAGGTCGTGGCCGACGCGGGCGATGCGCTGCTTGAGCCGCTCCTCGGGGGCGGTTTCGGAGGTGAAGCCCGTGGCCAGCTCCCTCTTGAGCGCGGGCAGCCCGGCGTAGCCGAGGCGCTGGAGGGCGCGGACGACGGTGGCGTTGCTCGTGCCACTGGCCGCGCCCAGCTCCTGTGCGCTCGCGAAGAGGAGATTCTCCGGCGGGGCGCTCACCAGGTACTGGGCCACCACCCGCTCGGAAGCGGACAGCTCACCCCACATGTCCCGGACCGCGGCGGCCAGCCGTGTCGTCCCGGTAACGCTTTTCGGTTCGCTCATTACAGCTATTGACTTCCCTGTGGTGGACATTACGATCTGGGCTCATCGTTTCAAGAACGCTGATTTCTGAAACACACGTTACAGCCCCTCGCGGGCCCGGGCCTCGGAACACAGGAGTGCCATGACAGCCGCCACCCTCCCCACCGTCGAGATCTCCGGCCCGCCGGCCGAGCGCGGCCGCCAGTACGGCGAGGCGGCGCGCGACAGCATCGGCAGGGCGCTCGCCTACTACGAGCAGGCGTTCGGCGAATCCTCGGGGCTCACCTGGGACCAGGTCACCGCGCGCGCCGAGCGCTGGCTGGAGCCGGTCCGCGCCTACGCCCCCGAACTCGTCGAGGAGATGGGCGGGATCGCCGACGGGGCGGGCGTCGGGCTCCTGGACGTGCTCGCGCTCAACGCCCGCGGCGAGATCATCTACGACCAGACCTTCGCCCGGATGCGGGCCCGCGCGGACGCCGCCGCGGACGTCACGGACGACCGGGAGGTGACCGACGGCTGCACGTCCTTCGCCGTACTGGGCGAGGCGAGCGGCGACGGCCACGTCTACTGCGGCCAGAACTGGGACTGGCGGGCGGGCGTCGCGGACACCGTCCTGATGCTCCGGATCGTCCAGCCCCCGCGCCCCACCGTGATCATGCAGGTGGAGGCCGGGCAGATCGGCCGCCAGGGCGCCAACTCCGCGGGCATCGCCCTCAACGCCAACGGCCTCGGCGGCCGGTTCGACGACGCCGTGGGGCTGCCCCAGACCGTGATCCGCCGCCGGGTCCTGGACAGTCAGTCGATCAGCGACGCGGTCGACGTGCTGTGCCGCACCCGCGGCCACATCGCCAGCAACGCCCTGCTGACCTGCCGCGAGGGCTTCGCCCTCGACCTGGAGACCACTCCGGGCGCACACGGCTGGATGTATCCGACGCAGGGGCTGCTCGTCCACGGCAACCACTACCAGACCACCGTCCCCGTCCAGCTCGCGGCCCGCTACCGCCCCGAGTCCTCCGACTCCCTGATCCGGGTGCCCCGGGCCGAGGCCGGGCTGCGCCTGCTGCGCGAGGCCGGCGCGCCGGACGAGTCCCGCAAGCTGATCCGCCAGGCCATGTCCGACCACCTCGGCCACCCCGAGGGCCTGTGCACCCACCCCGACCCCCGGCGGCCCGAGGTCAAGTGGTGGACGACGCTGCTGTCCTCCTGCGTGGACCTGACCACCGGTGACTACCACGTGACCCCCGGAACCCCCTGCGACCACGAGTACCAGCATCTGCCCTGGAACCTCTACGACGGTCCGCACGCCCCCAACTGACGCCCCCCTCACGTCCGCTCGAACGACCAGAGAGCCTGCCATGAGAACCAAGCTCTGTACCACCGCTGTCGGCCTTGTGGGTGCCCTGCTGTTCACCGCAGGGTGTTCCGGGGCGACCTCCGGGTCCGGCGGCGCGTCCGTCGACCCCGCGAAGCTCAAGCTCACCGACACCACCCCCAAGGCATCCGGCGCGGCCACCACCGTGAACTGGCTCGTGGAGCAGGAACCCGCCACCCTGGACATGGACGCCCAGGGCGGCAGCAGCACCCGCACCGTGATGGCCAACATCTGCGAGCGGCTGCTCCTGCTCAAGCCCGATATGACCACCGCGCCGCGACTGGCGGAGAAGGCCGAGTACACCGGCGACAAGAAGCTCGTCCTCACCCTCCGCGACGACGTCACCTTCCACGACGGCGCCCGGATGACCGCCGACGACGTGGTGTGGAGCCTCAAGCGGCACGCCCAGCCGGAGATGAACGAGTCGGACGAGTACGAGGACGTCGACACGATCGCCAAGACCGGCGCGAACGAGGTCACCGTCACCTTCAAGAAGCCGAGCGCCCTGTTCACCAAGGCCCTCGCAGGTGACGCCGGGATCATCATGGAACGCAAGGCGGTGGAGAAGCAGGGCGACGACTTCGGCACCCCCGGCCACCCCGACGCCTGCACCGGCCCGTACCGGCTGAAGAGCTGGAACTCCGGCTCCGCCCTCACCATCGAGCGCTCCGCGGACTACTGGGACAAGGGCGTCCGCCCGCTGACCAAGGAGGTCGTCTTCCGCTGGGCCTCCGGCAGCGCCCTGGTCAACTCCATCTCCACGGGCGCCGCGGACGGCGCCTATCTGACCGCCACCGGCCCCGCCGCCGTGCTGGCCAAGAAGAAGGGGGTGCGCGCCTACTACGGGCAGTCCACCACCGCCTGGTCGCTCAGCCCCACCAACAGCGGCGCCCTCAAGGACGCCCGGCTGCGCAAGGCGCTGTCGCTGGCCATGGACCGCGAGGGCATCGCCAAGTCCGGCTTCAACGGCCTCGCCGAACCCTGGGCGACCCCGGTGGGCCCCGGAGCCTGGGGCTATGAGAAGGCCGCGTTCCAGAAGGCGCAGAAGGACCTCGAGCACTCCACCGCCTACACCGTCTCGCCCTCCGCGGACGACATCGACCGGGCGAAGAAGCTGGTCGAGCAGGCCGGGGCGCCCGCGAAGCCGATCGTCGTCTCCAGCGACGGCAGCGAGAGCCAGACGGTCATCACCAACGCGGTGCGCGGCGCGGCCCAGAAGATCGGGCTGAAGGTCACCGTCAAGACGATCGCGTCGAGCCGTTACGACGAGTTCTTCTCCGACCCCAAGTCCCGCGACGGCTTCGACCTGATCCCGGTCGACTGGTACATCTCCAAGGCCGACCCGGCGGGCTTCTACGACAACGGTATATCCGGCAACGCCAACAACTGGCTCGGCTACTCGGACAAGGGCTATGACGCCCTCGTCGGCAAGGCACAGCAGACCATCGACGACGGCGAGCGCGCGAAGCTGGTCATCGACGCGCAGACCAAGTTCGCCGACGACGCGGTGTGGATCCCGCTGGTGCAGGTGCCGTCGGTGATGGTGCTCGGCGACAAGTACACCGGCCCGCCGGCGTCCATGGTGTCGATGTACTACCCGTGGGCCGCCGACCTCGGCACGAAGAAGGGCTGACGCCATGATCCGCGGACTGCCGCGGCGGATCGCCGGCCTGTTCGCCACGCTGCTCGCCGCCTCGTTCATCATCTTCGCCGCCGTCTACGCGGCCCCCGGGGACCCCGCCGTCCTCCTCTCCGGCAGCCGACAGGAGCTCACCCCGGAGAAGCTCGCGGCGGTCCGCGCGGAGCACCACCTCGACGAGCCGCTCGTCGTCCAGTACGGCCGGTGGCTGTGGGACGGCCTCCAGGGCGACCTGGGCCGGTCGTTCCAGTACCGCGACCATGTGGCCGACCTGATCGGGGCGCGGCTGCCGACCACCCTGGAACTCGTCGCCTACGCCACGGTGTTCTTCGTGGTGCTGGGCGTCGGCTCCGGAGTGCTGGCGGCCCTGCGCCGCGGCTGGGTGGACTCGGCGGTCGTCGGCGGCACCACGCTCGCCGCCTCGGTGCCCGCCTTCGTGGCGGCCATCGCGCTGGTCTCCCTGTTCGGGGTGCGGCTTGGCTGGTTCCCGGTGACGGGCCAGGGCGAGGGGCTCGCCGGGCGGCTGCACCATCTCACGCTCCCCGCGTTCGCCCTCGCCCTCAGCGCCCTCGCCGTGATCAGCCGGGTCACCCGGCAGGCCATGGCCGAGGCGTACGCCTCCGACCATGTGGAGGCGGCCCGCGCCTCCGGACAGTCGGAGCGCCAGATCGTCGTCCAGCATGTGCTGCGCAACGCGCTCGGCCCGATCGTCACCATGTGCGGGCTCGTCATGGCGGGCATGCTCGCCGGGACGGTGGTGGTCGAGACCGCCTTCGGGCTCAGCGGGATCGGCTCACTGCTGGTCAGCGCGATCACCACGCATGACTTCCCGGTCACCCAGGCGGTGCTGCTGCTGATGGTCATCGGCTATGTCGTGGTGACGACCCTGGTCGACCTGGTCCATCCGCTGATCGATCCCCGGGTCGCGCCGGGCGGGAAGCCCGGACGCAAGCCGGAAGGAAAGACCGCATGACGACGGTGACGGCCGGGGCACTGATCCCGGTGCGGGTACGGGCCCGGCGCCCGGTGCCGGTGCTGATCGCGGGCGGCTTCCTCGCCCTGGTCGTGGTGGCGGCGGTGTGCGCACCCCTGATCGCCCCGCACGCGCCCGACGCGGTCGACCTGTCCGCCTCGCTCGCGGGGACCACCTCCCAGCATCCGCTGGGCACCGACGCCTCGGGGCAGGACCTGCTCTCCCGGGTGCTGTACGGCGCCCGGTCGAGCCTGCTGGCACCCCTGGCGCTGCTCGCGCTGGCCGCGCTGCTCGGCGTCACGATCGGCACGGTCGCGGCGTGGCGCGGCGGCTGGGTGGACACCCTGCTCTCCCGGGTGACCGATGTGATGTACGCCTTCCCGGGCCTGCTGTTCGTGGTCCTGGTGATCGCGGTCTTCGGCGACGGCCTCACCACGTCGATCATCGCGCTGGGGCTCGCGTACGCGCCCACCATCGCGCGGTACACCCGCAGCCTCGCCCTCGCCGAGCGGTCCAAGCCGTATATCGACGCCTATCGGGTGCAGGGCATGAGCGGGACCCGGATCTGCGTACGCCACCTGGTGCCCAATCTGGCCGGGGCGATCGTCGGCTATCTCGTGGTGCTCTTCGGCGAGGGGCTGATGAGCCTGGCCACCCTCAGCTATCTGGGCTTCGGCGCCGGATCGCCCTCGATCGACTGGGGGCTGATGGTGCAGGAGGGGCAGGACGCCGTGGTGCAGGGGGCGCTGCTGCCCTCCCTCGTACCGGGCACGGCCATCGCCGTCGTCGTGGTGGCCTTCAACATCGTCGGGGTCTGGGTCTCGGACCGGCTGGGCAAGGGGAGGTAGGCGGCGATGCTGCTGGACATCGAGGATCTCACCATCGAACTGCCGGCCGGTGCCGCCGCCCGGCCGATGCTCGCGGAGGTGTCGCTGAGGGTCGGCCGGGGCGAAGTGGTCGGCCTGGTGGGCGAGTCCGGCTCGGGCAAGTCCACCACGGCGCGGGCGGTGCTGAGCATGCTCCCCGAGGGGGCGCGGGCCTCCGGCTCGGTACGGGTGGACGGCGAGGACGTCCTCGCCATGGACCCGGCCCGGCTGCGCCGGCACCGGTCCCGCACCGTCTCCATGATCTTCCAGGACCCGCGCTCGGCGATGAACCCGGTCCGCCGGATCGGCGACTTCCTCACCGATCCGCTCACCCGGGTCCTGGGCCTGTCCCGGCGCGACGCGGTGGTGAAGGCGACCGAGCTGCTGGCCTCGGTGGGGCTGTCCGACCCCGAGCGCCGGATGCGGCAGCGCCCGCACGAGCTGTCCGGCGGGATGCTGCAACGGGTCGTGATCGCCGCCGCCCTGTCCACCGACCCCGACCTGCTCCTCGCCGACGAGGCGACGAGCGCGCTGGACGCGACCACCCAGGCGGAGGTCCTGGCCCTGCTGCGGTCCATCCAGGAGGAGCGGCGGCGGGCCGGAAGCGGCCTCGGGACGCTCTTCATCACCCACGACCTGCCGCTCGCGGCCGCCTACTGCGACCGCGTGTATGTGATGTACGCGGGCCGGGTGGTGGAGCAGCAGCCCGCCCACGGGCTGTTCGCCGACCCGAAACACCCCTACACCCGCGGTCTGCTGGAATGCTCGCCCAGCCTGGGGGACGACCGTGAACCGCTCCCCATCCCCGGCCGCCCGCCCTCCCTGTCCGACGCCCTCACCGGCTGCCCCTTCCTCCCGCGCTGCGCACGGGCCGAGGCGGAGTGCGAGACCTGGGCGCCGGTGGCCGTCCCGTTCGGCGGCGGCGACGGCGGCGACGGCGACGGATCGGATGCGGACGGCTCCGCGGCCTGCCGCCGACTGGAACTCGTATCGAGGAGCAGCGCATGACCGAGCCCGCACTCGTCGTAGAGGGGCTGCGCAAGACCTATGCGCTCCCGGGCGGCGGCCGGACCACGGCCGTGGACGACGTCTCGTTCACCGTCCCGGCCGGCGGCTCGCTGGGCATCGTGGGGGAGTCCGGCTCCGGCAAGACCACGGTGGCCCGGATCCTGGTGGACCTCGTACGCCCGGACGCGGGGACCATCACGGTGAACGGGAGGGAGCGCACACCGGGGCGGCGGGGCGGCGGTTGGCTACGGGGACCGGGCGCGCGCCGGGCCGCACGGCTGGGCCGCGCCCGCGAGATCCAGATCGTCTTCCAGGACCCGTACGTATCGCTCGATCCGCGGCTGACCGCGCGTCAGTGCCTGCACACCGCCCTGCGGCTGCACGGGCGGCACGAGGGGCGGGCCGTCGCCGGCCGGATCGAGGAGCTGCTGGACCAGGTGGGCCTCGGCAAGCGGGAGGGCGACGCCCGCCCGCGCGGTCTGTCGGGCGGGCAGCGCCAGCGGCTGGCCATCGCCCGTGCGCTCGCCGTGGAACCCGAGGTGCTGGTGCTGGACGAGGCGGTGGCGGCGCTGGACGTGTCCATCCAGGCGCAGATCCTCCGGCTGCTCGCCGACATCCGCCGGGAGACCGGTGTGGCCCTGGTCTTCGTCAGCCATGACCTGGCCGTCGTACGGCACATCACGGACGACACGCTGGTGATGCGGCGTGGCCGCGCGGTCGAGACGGGCCCGACGGCCCGGGTGCTGGACACCCCGGAGGACCCGTACACCCGGCTGCTGCTCTCGTCGGTGCCGCACGACGGCTGGGACCCGGCGGAGACGGTACGGCTGCGCGCGGAACTCGCCGAGCTGTGACCGTGGCTACTGAAGGCGAGACATCGGCTCACTCTGGCATTCGACGACTCAATGTGAGGAGCTGAGCCCATCTCATCTGCGAATACGTGACGATATGAATTTCCATACGTCGGAGGTATTCCCAGGTGCCCAAGTGCCCTGCACCATGCCGGTAGTTCACCACCGGATATGGGAGGCACATACGTGACCGCGCCAACAGGGAACGGGATCTCTCGAAGAGGTGTGCTCGGCACCGCGGCCGTGGTCGGCGCCGGAGGCCGGCTGGCCGGATCCGGCACCGCCTGGGCCGCGCCCCAGGCCTCCGGCGGAGCGGCGGCCCCGCCCCAACCGCTGGGCCGGGCCCCCGCCCCCCGCGGGGGGCCGGGGCCCCCCGCCCCGCCCGCGGGGGGGCGGGGGGCCCCCCCCCGCCCGCCGGCCGCGGCCCCCCCCCCCGCGGTGGCGGCGGATGCCCGGCGACTGGAAGGACGGTCCCTTCCTGGCCAACGGCCTGCTCGGCGCGGTGGTGTACCAGGGCGCCACACCCAACTCCGTGAAAGTCATGCTCAGCCACAGTCAGGTGCAGGACCAGCGCCCCCAGTGGCGGGCCCCGTACGGCTACTCCCGACTGCCCATCGGCCACTTCGACCTCACCCTCGCCGGAGAGGTGACCGGGATCGACTGGACCCTCGACCTGTGGGACGCCGAACTGCGCGGCACCGTCACCACCACCCGGGGCAGCGTCCGCTTCACCATGCTGGTGCACAACGCCCGTACCGCGCTGCTGATCTCCACCCGGCCCAGCGCGGGCGAAGAGGGCGCGGCCTGGTCGTTCACATGGATGCCCGCGACCTCCCCCCGGACCAAGGACAAGCCCGCCGACTACACCGGCAACCCCGACCCCCGCACCGGCTCCGCGGGCGACACCCACTATGTGCAGCAGCCGCTGATCGCGGGCGGCGGCTGGACCACCGCCTGGCGCGAACGGCGGGTGGGCACCGGCAGACTGCTGGCCGCCCACATCGTCTACCGCCACCCCGGGGACCTGTCGCGCACCACCGAACTGGCCGTCGCCGAGGTGGCCCGCACCCTCGCCGCCGACCCCGCCGACCTGGTGCGCTCACACCGCGCCTGGTGGCACCGCTACTACCGGCGCAGCCTGCTCTCCGTACCCGACAAGCGCCTTCAGCACTTCTACTGGATCCAGCTCTACAAGGCCGCCTGCGCCACCCGCGCCGACGGGCCCTCGATGTCCGAATGGGGGCCGTGGTACCCGGAGACCGGCGGCAGCTGGACCGCGGTGTGGTGGAACCTCAACGTCCAGATCGCCACCTGGCTGATCCAGGGCGCCAACCACCTCGAACTCGACTCCGTCACCTCCACCTTCCGGGACTTCGAGAAGAACCTGCCGCTGTCCGTCCCCCCGGAGTACCAGGACGGGAACACCTACGCCCTCGCCCACCCCTCCGACTGGCTGCTGCGCCCCGGCGCCAAGACCGTCGGCATCCCCGGCACCTCCACCAAGACCGACAACAACGGCAACCTCATCTGGGCCATGCACAACGTCTGGCTCAGCTACCGCCACACCCTCGACATCCGCATCGTGCGCGACGTCCTCTACCCGATCCTCGCCAAGGCGGTGAACTTCTACGACCACTTCCTGTACGAGGGCGGCGACGGGAAGCTGCATCTGCCGCTGACCCGCTCACCGGAGTGGGCGGACGCCGAGGACTGCACCTACGACCTCTCCCTGCTCCGCTGGGGCTGCGCCACCCTCCTGGACTGTCTGCGGATCCTGCGCACCGACCACCCCCGGGCCCGGCGCTGGCGCGAGATCCTCGACCGCCTGGTGGCCTACCCCCGCGATGCCACCGGCATCATGATCGGCGCGGACAAGCCGCTGACCGAGTCCCACCGCCACTTCTCCCATATGCTCTGGCTCTACCCGCTGCACGAGCTGGACTGGGACCGCCCGGCCGACCGGGACATCATGCGCACCACCTTCGACCACTGGGTCAAGGACCGTAGCCTGTGGGCCGGTTACAGCTACGCGGTGGCCTCCTCCATGGCCTCGCGCATGGAACGGCCCGAGGAGGCGCTGGACCACCTCACCTTCCTCATCGGCGGCAACAAGGTGAACAACGCCTGGATCACCCCGAACACCATGTACGTCGAGGGCGGCAACCTCGCCACCGAGAGCCCCCTGACGGCGGCCCAGTCGGTCCTGGAGATGGCCGTCCAGAGCCACAACGGCGTGGTGCGGGTCTTCCCGTCCGTCTCCCGCCGCTGGCCCGACCTCTCGGTCCAGTCCCTGCGCACCCAGGGTGCCTTCCTCGTGGACGCGGACCGCTCGGCCGGGCGCACCCGCTGGGTCCGCGTCCACAGCGAGGCCGGTGCCCCCCTCGTCCTGCACCACGGCATCCCCGGCCCGATCGACGTCCGCGACCACCGGGGCCGCCCCCTCCGCTACCGCACCACCGGCCCCGGCCGTATCGAGATCCCCCTCGCCCGCGACGAGACGGCCCTCGTCACCCCCCGGGGCCACCGCCCGGACCCGGCCCCGCGCGATGTCCCGGCCGTCGGCGACGCCAAGCCGTGGGGCCTGCCGGACTGAGGTGAGCGATGAGCGAGCCCCCGCTTCCCCAGGGGCTCGCTCATCGATTGCGATTTTCGCAAGTGCCGGTTAGGCTGTCCTCATGAACGAGACTGTGACCGACCGTGTGCGCAAGGTCATGGGTGCGGCCTCCCTCCAGCAGGCCGCGTTCGCGGAGCGGGTCGGGCTCACCCCCGACAAGCTGTCCAAGTCTCTGAGCGGCAGGCGCCGTTTCACCTCGCTCGACCTGGCCCGCATCGCGGAGCTGGGCCGGACCACGGTGGACTGGCTGCTCACCGGCCGTGAGCCGCAGCGCCCTGCCTTCGCGGCACGCGCCAGCGGTCCCTTCTCCGACTCCGACGACGGGCTCGCCCTGAAGGATCTCGTCCACCGGTTCACCACCGCGTACGACGTGCTCGACCTGATGGGCCGTTCCCGCTCGCTGCCCGCCCTGCCCCGTCCCAAGGCGGACCTGGAGCGGTATGTCGACCAGGGGGAAGAGCTGGCCCTGGATGCCCTGACGGCGCTTTCCGCCCACGGAGTGGCGTCAGTGGCCGCGTGCGAGACCTCCGATCTCGCCCATGCCCTCGAAGAGCACTTCGCAATCGACGTGGCGCAGACGGACCTCCCGCACGGCCTCGACGGGGCGGCCTGGCAGACGGACCACTTCAGGCTGGTGCTGCTGGCACGCACCGGTGTGTGGACCCGGCAGCGCTTCACCCTGGCCCATGAACTCGGCCACATCCTCGCCCGTGACGCGCAGGAGATGCGCACCGAGACCCATCTGGCTCCCGGCAGGCAGAAGGACCATACGGAGATCCGTGCCAATGTCTTCGCGGCGAACTTCCTGATGCCGCAGGCAGAGATCCATGCTGAAGTGGACGCCGAGTCGGCCGAATCCGGGCTGTCCGATGATGCCTTCCGGGCTCTGGTCGTCCGGTTCAAGGTCTCTCCGAGCGCTCTCGCCGCCCGCCTGCACCAGCTCGGTCTGGTCACCCCCGATGCCAGGAACCGCCTGCGCGGCGTGACGACGGAGATGTGCCACCTGTTGACCCAGCGCGCGGATCTCCATGAGAAGCGCGTCGCCGCCGCCCAGGCCAGACGCCTCCCGCTGGGCCCTGCCCGTGGTCTCTACGAGGGCTATCTCGCCGGTGACACCACGTTGCGCCCGCTCGCGGCCTACTTCGGCATGGACCCCGATGAACTGCGCGACGCCCTGGAACCCGGGCTGCCCGCGGTTACGGTCCCCGCCGCGGACACCGAGAAGGGCGACCTGATCTTCCAGCCATGACGGCCACGAAACGCACCTGGTGGTTCCCCGACAACACGGTCCTGTGCAATTTCGCGGCCGTCGACCGGCTGAGCCTGCTGGAAAAGGTCCTCGACAGCCGGGGCCGCTGGACCCAGGCCGTCGCCTACGAGGCCACCCGCTCAGCGCGCCATTTACCCCGGCTCCGCACGGTCGCCGCCGACGGCTGGCTCGGCACACCGATCGAGATCGACGACCCCCATGAGACCGAACTCGTCGACCGCTTGAGGCGCTTGGTCTTCGCGGGCGACCCGGCACGCCCCCTCCAGCACCTCGGCGAGGCGGAGACCCTGACGCTGATCCAGAACCGGCCGGAATTCGCGAACTCGGTCTGGATCACCGACGACGGGGAGGCCGGCCGCTTCGCCCGGCGCAAGGCGATCACGGTTATGGACACCGTGGACCTCGTCCGGAAGGCCGTGGCCGAGGAACTGGTCGTGGCGCACGAAGGACACCGCCTCTTGTACGCCATGACGGAGCAGGGCCGTCATCTGCGGGGCATACCCCTGCGCCCCGAGGACCTACGGCACTGACCGGCAGCGGGGGCGCGAGTCCAGCTCCGCCCACACCGTCTTGCCCGCCGGATGGTACGGCTCGGTGCCCCAGCGGTCGGCGAGCGTGTCCACCAGCAGCAGGCCGCGGCCGGTTTCACGGTCCGGGGGAGGCGCGGTCGGCTGGAGGACGGGCTGCCGCTCGCCCCGGGTGTCGGTGACCTCGATGCGGAGGGTTTCCGTGGCGCCGTCGAAGACGAGGCCGAGCCGGAAGTCGCGGCCCGGCACACGACCGTGCAGCGCCGCGTTGGCGCTCAGCTCGGCGATGATCGCCACGGCGCGGTCGGCGACGGCGGGTGACAGGGGCCAGGCGCGGAGCTGCTCCACGGCGAGCAGCCGGGCCAGCCGGGCCCCGCGCCGCGTGGAGGACAGGCGTTGGGTAAAGGTCCAGCTCGTGGCGGGGAGTTGGGGCGTGCTTGCGTTCATGGGGGCCACGGTTGCGGGTGATCGTCGACCTTGGCCAGCACCGCGCCGCGTACGCAGCGTCAGCGTACATGCGCGTTCGGTGGACGGTACACCCGTTGATCCGTCACCCTGGGTGAGTCGAGCGCGGGGGCCCTCGCACGTACGCACCTGGAGGTGTCCGCGTATGACGACCGACAACACCTGTATGGCCGGGGACGGTGACGGGGAACGGGAGCCCGACCCCTCCGACAGTCTGCGGACCTTCGGGGCCGTGGTCCAGGCCCTCCGCGAACACGCGGGCCTCACGCGGGCTCAGTTCGGGGAGCTGGTCCGGTTCTCGAAGCACACCGTGGCGTCGGTGGAACTGGGGCGGCGCATGCCGGACGAGTCGTTCGTGGAGCGAGCGGAGGAGGTCCTGGGCAACACGGGCGCGCTGCGGAAGGCGGCCCGATTCCTCGCGCGGGGTGAGCCGGGGCTGGCGGCGTGGTTCCGGCGGTGGGCGCGGCTGGAGCGGGTGGCGGTGAGCCTGTACACGTATGAGTGTCGGCTGGTGCCGGGGTTGTTGCAGTCGGAGGACTACGCGCGGGCGGTGTTCGAGGGCACCATCCCTCTGCTGACGGATGAGCAGTTGGAGGCCCAGCTTGTGGCGCGGACCGAGCGGCAGAAAATGCTGCACGAGCGGCCGCACGTCCCGTTCAGCTTCATCGTGGAGGAGTCCGTGTTCCGGCGCGGGTTCGGCAACAGGGAGCAGAGGCGGGCCTTGTTCGACCACGTGCTGGAGCGCAGCGCACTGCGCAATGTGAAGCTGCAAGTGGTACCGCTGGAAGCGGAGTTGCATGCGTGCCTGGACGGTCCGGTACAGCTGTTGGAAACGTCGGAGGGGCGGCGCCTCGCGTACTCCGAAGGGCAGCAGAACGGACGGCTGATCGCCGACCGGAAAGAGGTGAGCCTGCTCTGTCAGCGCTATGACACACTGCGCTCGCAGGCCCTGACACCCCAAGACTCTCGTGGCCTGCTGGAGCGACTGCGAGGAGAGCTATGAGCGCGACGGAACTTGCTTGGTTCAAGTCCAGTTACAGCGGCAGTCAGGGTGACAGCTGCGTGGAAGTGGCCGTCACCGAAGAGGCCGTCCACGTACGGGACTCCAAGGACACGGCGCGCCCCGGTCTTGCCGTCAGCCGTGACGGCTGGGCGCAGTTCGTACGGTTCGCCGCACACGGCTGAGCCGGAGGCGCGCCCGCGGACTCAACCGCGGGCACGCCACCCGACGTCACCGGGTCATCAGGAGCTCCCGGCCGCCGCGAAGGGGACCTGGACGGTGGCCGGTTCCGGGGCGGCGGGCTGGAAGGGGTGGGACCACAGGCCCTGCCGTCGCAGCAGGGGCAGGACGCCCTCGCCGAACCAGTACGCCTCCTCCAGATGCGGATAGCCGGACAGGATGAACTCGTCGATGCCGAGGCGGTGGTATTCGGCGATCCGCTCGGCGACCTCGGCGTGGCTGCCCACCAGGGCCGTGCCCGCGCCGCCGCGGACCAGGCCGACACCGGCCCAGAGGTTGGGGTAGATCTCGAGGTTGTCCAGGCTGCCGCCGTGCAGGGCGAGCATGCGCTGCTGGCCCTCGGACTCGCTGCGGCCGAGGCCGGTCTGGATGGAGCGCACGGTCTCCGGGTCGAAGCCGTCGAGCAGTCGGCCTGCCTCGGCCCATGCCTGCTCGGCGGTGTCGCGGGTGATGACGTGCAGCCGGATGCCGAAGCGGATCGTACGGCCCTGCTCGGCGGCGAGGGAGCGGATCCAGGTGATCTTCTTCGCGACCTGGGCGGGGGGTTCGCCCCAGGTGAGGTAGACATCGGAGTGGCGGGCGGCGACCTGGCCCGCTGCGGGGGAGGAGCCGCCGAAGTAGACATCCGGGACCGGGTCGGGGAGCCGGGCCAGCTTGGCGCCCTCGACATGGAGGTGTTCGCCGGTGTGGTCGACGGTCTTGCCGTCCCACAGGTCGCGGACGATGCCCAGGAACTCGCCGGTGCGGGCGTAGCGGGCCTCCTTGTCGAGGAAGTCGCCGTAGCCGCGCTGCTCCTGGCTCTCGCCGCCGGTGACCACGTTGAGCATCAGCCGTCCGCCGGTCTGCCGCTGGTAGGTGGAGGCCATCTGGGCGGCGAAGGTGGGCGAGAGGAAGCCGGGGCGGAACGCCACCAGGAACTTCAGCCGCTCGGTGTGCTGGCTGACCATCGCGGTGGTCAGCCAGGCGTCCTCGCACCAGGCGCCGGTCGGGGTCAGCGCACCGGCGAAGCCGAGGTGTTCGGCGGCGCGGGCGATCTGGGAGAGATAGCCGACGGATGGCGGACGGTCCCCTCCGGCCGAGGTGACGGGGGTGCCATGGCCACCGCCGACGACATGGCGGCTGTCGCCGTTGGTGGGCAGGAACCAGTGGAAGGTGAGGGACATGGTGCGGCTCCGTTCAGGGGTGTGCGGGGGTGGGGGCTACAGAAGGCCGTGGCGGGGTGGTTTCGTGCCGTTCAGCACATAGCGGCCGATGTGCTGGACCTTCCAGCGGGCCGGGTCGTGCAGGGTGTGGGTACGGGCGTCCCGCCAGTGGCGGTGCAGGCCCAGAGCGTCCAGGGCCGAGCGGGTGCCGGACACCTCGAACAGCGAACTGCCCGTCTCCACGGCCGCGTTGGCCGCCGCCACCTTCGCCGCGGCCACCGCGATCGACGCCTCGGCGGCGGTGTCCTCGTCGAGGTGGCCACGGGCGGTGTCCACGGCCCGGGCGGCGGCGGACAGCAGCGCCTCCGCGCCCCGGACCTGGAGGGCCAGCTCGCCGAAGCGCTGGATCAGCAGCGGATCCTCGGCGGCGGTCTCGAAGCCGCTCTCGAACCAGGGGCGGCTCTTGGTGCGGACGAAGGCCACCGCCTCCGCCAGTGCCCCCGAGGCGATCCCGGCGTCGATGGCCGCGTGCAGCAACTGCGCTACCGCGCCGTGCAGTTGGGGCCCGCGAAAGGTGAGATGGTGCGGTACGACCCGGTCGGCTGGGACGGGCACGGCCTCCAGCCGGACGGTGCCGCTCGCGGTCGTGCGCTGGCCCATGCCGTCCCAGTCGTCCACGACGGTCAGACCGGGCGCGTCCCGCGGGACATAGGTCACGTACAGGTCGTCGTCCTCCGCCCGGGCCAGCACCGGGATCCAGTCGGCGAACAGCGCGCCGGTGGAGTAGTGCTTGACACCGGTCAGGGTGTACGAGCCGTCGGCGGCCGGGGCGAGGCGCGTGCGGATGTCCTGGATGTGTGTGGTGCCTGCCTCCGACTGGGCGTTGCCGAACCGCTTCCCCGCCAGCACCTCGCCGAAGAAGAACGCCTGTTGCGCCTGCGTGCCCTGACGGCGCAGCACATTGACGTACACAAAGTGGCTCTGCGGGATCTGGGCGAGGCTGGCGTCGGCGGCGGCGAGCAGCCGGAACACCTCGGCGAGAGTCACGGCCGACACGTCCGCCCCGCCGTACTCCGCGGGGACGGTGATCGCCGGCAGCCCGGACGCGGACAGCCGGTCCAGTTCGGCACGCGGCAGCCGGCGCCGCGCATCGCGCTCGGCGGCGCCGGTACGGAACTCCTCGGCCAGCGCCGCGGCCACCTTCAGCGCCTCGGCGTCATCGGCGATGACATGGGCGGGCTCGGGCAGGGACGACACGGTCAGCTCGCCGCGGCCAGTACGGTGGTGTGGCCGAGCGCCGCCGAGAACTGGTCGACGACCTGCTCCAGCGCTTCGGCGGCCCCGGCCGCCACGCTCACCCCGCCGTCCGGCTCGACCGTGATGTCCTTGTCCAGGGTGAACCAGCCCTGGACGATATGGGCCGCGCCCATGGAGGACAGCACCGGCCGCAGCGCGTAGTCGATGGCCAGCACATGGGCGGTGGTGCCACCGGTGGCCAGCGGGAGCACGGTCTTGCCCGCGAGCGCGTACTGCGGCAGCAGGTCCAGCAGGGACTTCAGCAGCCCGGAGTAGGCGGCCTTGTAGACCGGTGTTCCCACGACGAGCCCGTCCGCCTGCTCGACCAGCGCCTTGGCCCGGACGATGGCCGGGTGCGAGAAGTCCGCGCCGAGCAGCGCGGTGGCGGGCAGGGTACGGACGTCGAGCGGGACCACCTGATGGCCCTGGGCGGTCAGCCGGGCGTCCAGATGGCGCAGCAGCCGGGCGGTGCGGGAGGTGGCGGAGGGAGACCCGGAGAGGGACAGGACGGTGGCCATGAGCAACCCTTCGTGATGCGGTCGTGGCGGTGGGGTGGGAACGGTGGCGGTCAGGTGAGCGCGGGCACGGGCTCCGGCAGCTCCGCCTCCAGTTCGCGGACCAGCGGCAGCACCCGCTTGCCGAAGTACTCGACCTCCTCCAGGTAGTGCAGGAAGCCCAGGAGGAAGAGATCCACGCCGAGCCGCTTGTAGGCGACGATGCGCTCGGCGATCTGCTCGGGGGTGCCGATCAGCCCCGTACGGAAGCCGTCGTTGTACTGGACCAGGTCCTCGAAGGAGGAGTCCTGCCACATGCCCTTGCCGTCGGCGGTGGACTGGCCCGCCTGCTGGACGGCGCCACGGAAGCCGTCCACGGCCTCGGTGTCGGCCTTGGCGACGATCTCGCGGAGGGTTTCCCGGGCCTCGGCCTCGGTGTCGCGGGCGATGAGGAAGGCGTTGAGGGCGAAGCCGGGCGCGGGGCGGCCGACGGTGGCGGCGGAGGCGCGGACGTCCCTGAGCTGCTCGGTGACGCCGTCGAAGTCCTTGCCGTTGCTGAAGTACCAGTCCGAGACCCGGCCCGCCATGGCGCGGGCGGCGGTGGAGTTACCGCCCTGGAAGATCTCCGGATGCGGGCGCCCGGGGCTGCTCAGCGGCTTGGGCTTGAGGGAGAAGTCACGGATCCGGTAGAAGTCCCCGGCCAGTTCGGCGTGGTCCTCGGTCCAGATGGCGCGCAGCGCCCGGATGAACTCCTCGGAGCGGCGGTAGCGCTCGTCGTGCTCCAGCCAGGGCTCGCCCAGCGCGGTGAACTCGCCCTTGAACCAGCCGCTGACGACGTTCACCGCGAACCGCCCGTCGGAGAGATGATCGGCGGTGGCGCCCAGCTTGGCCAGGACGCCGGGGTGCCACAGTCCGGGGTGGACGGCGGCGATGACCTTCAGCCGCTGGGTGGCCAGCAGCAGCGCGAGGCTGAAACTGGTCGACTCGTGCTGGTACTCGGCGCCGTAGCTGGCCATGTAGCGGACCTGGCTGAGGGCGTAGTCGAAGCCGTTGTTCTCGGCGAGCACGGCCAGATCGCGGTTGTAGTCGTAGCCCCAGTCGGTGCGCTGCTCGATGGTGCTGGTGACCAGTCCGCCGCTGACATTGGGTACCCAATAGGCGAAACGGAGGGGTTCTGCGGGCATGAGGAACTCCCGGTGGAACGAATACGGGCATGGCGAATCGGCGCCCCGGCGTCGAGCGGAATTCATCCGGGGCGGGGCGCGGAAAGACCGGGCAGCGCGAATGGGCGCAAAGGCGGGACAGCGCGGCCGCATTTTTTCGGTGGCGGCGGCTAGAAGCCTTTCCCGATCATGGGAGGCGACGGGGAGCGAAGCGGAGGCGATCCCTCAGGGCTCGCTCGGACCCGTACGGCGGGTCAGGCCGGACAGCAACAGGACGCGCTGGAGACACGCGCGAGGTCGACGTGGCGTCGCCGCGTGAGGTCCTGTCGCTTCATGTCACCGATCCAACCAGGGGGAAGTCCTGCCGGTCAAGAAGGCCCGGGTGTCATTCCATATCCCGGACGCGCGGGCCGGGCCGTGGAATTCCGCGGCGCCCGCTTCGAGATTACCCGGGAGGCGGACCGGGGCGTGAGTCGGTATTCATGAGACCGTGACAGGGTTTCCCTTGAAGCGGGCGGGCCCGCGCGGGCAGGGTGCGCAGTGTGCGAATTGAACAGCTGGAATACATCGCCGCCGTCACCCGCCTCGGATCGCTCCGCCGCGCCGCCGAGGAACTGCATCTGTCCCAGCCCGCGCTCAGCGAGACGGTGCGCAATCTCGAACGCGAACTCGGCGTGGATCTGCTGGAGCGCAAGCGCTCCGGCGCGACGATCAGCGCGGAGGGACGGGAACTGCTGCCGCATATCGCGGGCGTCATCGAGGCCGTCGACCGACTGCGCGACGCCGCCGGGGACCAGCACCGGGTCAGCCGGATGATCCGGCTGGGCACGGTCAACACCGCGACCGTCCCGCTGCTGATCCCGGCCGTCCGGGAGTTCCGCGCCACCCACCCGGTGACCCAGGTCGAGGTGGTGGGCGCGCAGCAGGCCGAGATCCACCGGGCGCTGCTGGAGGGGAGTTTCGACCTGGGGCTGGTCAACTGCCTCCAGGGCGACGACGTTCCGCCCACCCTGGAGACCACCGTGCTGCTGCGCGGCCGCCCGGTGGTCTGTCTGCGTCCGGACAGCCCGCTGGCCGCCCGGCCGACGGTGAGCGCGGCGGATCTGCTGGACGGGCGGGAGCCACTGATCGTGATGCGCTCCGGCTATCTGATGCACCGCTTCATCCACCGGCTGCTGGCCGGGCGCACCCCGTCCTTCTCGTACTCCACCGACGGGGCCGAGATGGGCAAGCTGATGGTGGCCGAGGGGCTCGGCGTCACCGTGCTCCCCGACTTCAGCGTTATCGGCGACCCCCTGGAGCGCGGGGGCGCGATCACCCACCGGCCGCTCGCGGACGGCGAGGCCACCGAGGTGCTGCTGATGATCCAGCGCCGCCGCTCGGGCTCCGTACCGCGCGCCGTACGCGATCTGCATGAGCTCTTCGTACGGTGCGCGGAGACTCCTGGAACTCCCCGGGCTACAGCTCCCTGAGCGCGGGCAGCAGCCGCTTCTCGGCCCAGTCCAGGAACGGCCGCTGATGGTCGCCGCCGATCTGGACGAGCGCCACATCCGTGAAGCCCGCGTCCACGAAGGGCCGGATCAGCTCCGTGAACTCCCCGACATCATCGCCGCACGGAATGGACGCGGCCACGTCCTCGGGCCGGACGAACTGGGTGGCGCCCGCGAAGGAGGCGGGCCCCGGCAGCTCCGAGTTGACCTTCCAGCCGCCCCCGAACCAGCGGAACTGGTCATGGGCGCGGGCGATCGCCGCGTCCCGGTCGGGGTCGTAACAGACCGGGATCTGGCCGATCCGTGGCTTCCCGCCGCCGCCGTTGCGCTCGAAGTCCGCCAGCAGCTCGGACTTGGGCTCCGTGGCGATCAGGATGTCGGCCAGCCGCCCGGCCAGCCGGCAGGACCGCGGTCCGGAGACGGCCACGCCGATGGGCGGCGGCTGGTCCGGCAGATCCCACAGCTTCGCCGAGTCGACGTCGTAGTGGGTGCCGTGGTGATTGATATAGCCACCGCCGAACAGCGCCCGGATGATCTCGATCGCCTCTTCCAGCATCTTGTGCCGCACCTCCGCCGACGGCCAGCCCTGCCCGACCACATGCTCGTTCAGGTTCTCGCCGGACCCGAGCCCCAGCCGGAACCGCCCCTCGGACAGCAGCTGGAGCGTCGCCGCCTTCTGCGCCACCACCGCCGGGTGGTAGCGCACGGTGGGGCAGGTGACATACGTGGTCAGCGGGATCGAGGAGGTGGCCTGCGCGGCGGCGCCCAGCACGCTCCAGGCGTACGGGGCGTGCCCCTGGGAGTCCAGCCACGGGAAGTAGTGGTCGGAGGTCACCGAGAAGTCGAACCCGACCTGCTCGGCCCGGACCACGTCGTCGACGAGCTGACGTGGACCGGCCTGCTCGGTCATCATCGTGTATCCCCATCGAACCATGACCCCCGAGTACCGTTCCCCACGTCGTCCAAACGGGACAAACGGCTGGTCACCGTGGGTCGTGGCGGCTCACTTGCGGTAGGCCAGGGGAGGCGGTCAGGGCGTAGGGCCGCCGTCGTTCTCCTCCTGGTGGTCGGCCCAGCGGTAGCTCTCCGGGAGCAGATCGGCG
This sequence comes from Streptomyces sp. NPDC059455, assembly GCF_042750115.1. Taxonomy (NCBI): domain Bacteria; kingdom Bacillati; phylum Actinomycetota; class Actinomycetes; order Kitasatosporales; family Streptomycetaceae; genus Streptomyces; species Streptomyces sp. NPDC059455. Next base: position 20,715 of record NZ_JBHYVB010000078.1, on the reverse strand, counting down.
ACGGGCACGGCGCGCAGCCGCTCACCCGTCCCGACGATGACGCGGATGTCCGGGAAGTAGTCGAGCATCATCTGGCGGCACCGGCCGCAGGGAGGGATCACCCCGCGACCGCGGTCGCCCACGGCGACCATCGTCACCAGGTCGTACGCGCCCTGGGCGGCCGCCGCGCCGATGACGACGAGTTCGGCGCAGGGGCCGCCGGTGAAGTGGTAGGCGTTCATCGCGGTGACGATCCGCCCGTCCCGGTCGCGGGCCGCCGCCGCCACGGTGTGGTTGTCACCCCGGCTGCGGGCGGCCGTCACCCGGGTCGCGGCCTGGACGAGGTCATGGTCGACGGAATGAGACGTGGTCATGTCCGGAGCTTGGCAGAGATGACCGGGGCCAGGCGGTCGGTGATGGTGCGGTGGCCCTTGTCGTTGGGGTGGACCGAGTCCGAGAGGTCGTCGGCGGCGAGCCAGCCGGTGGTGTCGACGTAGGAGGCCCTGGCGTCGCCGGAGGCGGTCACGGCGGTCTTGGTCTCGGTGCCGAACCGGCCGCTGAAGGTGCGCAGCGCGAAGATCCAGGCGTTCGGGTAGGCGGTGCGGACCTTGCGCAGCAGGCTCGCGTAGGACGCCTGGAACTGCGCCGGGGTCACCCCGCGGCCCACGTCGTTGGTGCCGAGGTTGATGACCACCGCGTTCGCCTGGTAGCGGGAGAAGTCCCAGTCGGGCGTGGCGGCGTTCGGGTTCAGCTTGGTGAACTGCTGCTCCAGGCTCATCCGGTCGTCCGCCGTGTCGACCAGAGCCGCGCCGCCCTGCGCGATCTGGGTGTGGTCGGCGCCGAGCCGTTCGCCGATGAGCCATCCGTAGGCGGTGCGGGCGTTCTGCGAGGTGGTGGTGGAGACCGTGATCGAGTCGCCGACGAATTCGATCAGGTTCTTCGGGGCCGGCGGGGTGAAGGTGGTGGCGCCGCTGTCCAGGGTCAGGCCCTGGAAGACCGCGTCACCGTGGTAGGAGCCCGCGATCACCTGGTAGTTGACCTGGAGGGTGTGGTTTCCGGCGGCGAGCGGGGCCGGGGTGAGGTTCACCGTGCCCTTGGCCTCGTCGTAGAAGGTGGCGGGGCCGCCGTCGATGCTGGCCCACAGGTCGATCGCGTTGCGCTGCTTGAGCTTGACGGTGCGGCCGGTGAAGCCGGTGCGGAAGTACGCGCCCGCCCAGTAGGGGGTGTAGGCGGTGGCCGAGCTCTCGGTGTCCCAGCGGCCGGTGAACCGGATGTTGGGGTCGCCCGGCTGGCCGGGCGCGGCGGCCTTCAGCGGCGCGGCGGCCTTGAGGGGCGCGGCGGCCTTGAGGGGCGCGGCGGCCTTGAGGGGCGTGGCGGCCTTGAGGGGCGTGGCGGCCTTGAGGGGCGTGGAGCCGAGCGCGGTGCCGAGCTTCGCGGCGATGATCGGGGCCAGCCGGTCGGCGAACTTGGTGTGCCCCGCCTCGTTGGGGTGGCCGTTGCCGTCCTCGTAGTCCGTTCCGTCGGTGAGCCAGCCGGTGGTGTCGACGTAGCTCACCTTGGCGTCACCGGCCGCGTTGCGCGCGCTCACGGCCGCCTTGGTCTCCGTCACATAGCGCTTCTTGAGGGTCTGGACGGCGAAGAGCGCCGCGTTCGGGTACTTCGCGCGGATGTCGCGGAGGAGACCGGTGTACGCGGACTGGAACTCAGGCCCCGTGACGCCGTGCCCGACGTCATTGGTGCCCAGGTTGATGACCACCGCACTGGCCTGGTAGCGGGAGAAGTCCCAGTTCTGGTCGCCGGTCGAGGCGGTCTTGAAGAACTGCGTGGCCAGCCCCGCACAGCCGTCCTTGCCGACCAGGCAGTAGCCCGAGCGGGCGATCTGGGTGTGGAGCATGCCCAGCCGCTCGCCGGTCTTCCAGCCGTACGAGTCCAGCGCGAGCCGGTCGGTGAGGGCGCCCGCGGTGATGGAGTCGCCCACGAACTCGATGAGCCCGGACGGGACGCGCGGGGCGACCGTGCCCGCGCCCGCGTCCAGGACCAGGCCCTGGAAGACGGTGTCGCCGGAGCGGTAGGAGACGCGGAGGGTGTGGGTGCCCTGGGGGAGCGGCTGGGGGGTGAGGGTGACGGTTCCCTTGACGCCCGCGTAGAAGACATCGGGGCCGCCGTCGACGCTCGCGTAGAAGTTCACCGCCTCCCGGGCCTTGACCTTCACGGTGGTGCCGGTGAACGCCGTCTGGAGGTAGCCGCCGGTCCAGTTGGGGACGGCGGCGGTGGCGGATCCGAGGTCCCAGCGGCCGGTGTAGACGATGTTGGGGTCGGTCACCGAGCCGTTCCCCGGGGCCGCCGCCCGTGCGGCGGAGGTGACGCCGAGGCTCAGCCCCACCGCGCAGAGCGACGCGGCCATGACAAGAACGAAGAGTCTGCGTAAGGAATGCGGGATCGATCGCATGGGGGTCCTCTCGGGGGAGGGAGTGGATGCCTGAGTGGGGTCCGGGAAGGGTCTGGGAGCGCTCCCAGGCATCGTGGCCCCACGATGGAAGCCTTGAATCGGTTCAACGTCAAGGTGTGCGGCGACAGTTACGATGTGAGCCATGGCGGAAACCGGTGGGGTGCGCGAAGTGAAGTCCGCGGGCCGCACCGTGGAACTGCTGGAGCTGCTCGCCGCGCGCGGCGACCAGCCGGCCCGGCTGCGCGAGCTCGCCGAGGAGCTCGGCGTCCCGCGCAGCAGTATGTACGCCCTCCTCAAGACCCTGATCGACCGCGGCTGGGTGCGCACCGACGTCACCGGCTCGCTGTACGGCATCGGCATCCGCGCGCTGCTCACCGGCACCAGCTATCTGGACAGCGATCCACGGGTGCGGGCGGCGCGGCCGTATCTGGACGAGGCGTCCGACGCGCTGGGCGAGACCATTCACTTCGCCCGGCTGGACGGCGGCGATGTCGTCTACCTCGCCACGCGGGAGTCGCATGAGTACCTGCGCCCCTTCAGCCGCGTCGGGCGGCGGCTCCCGGCCCATGTGGGGGCCCTGGGGAAGGCGCTGCTCGCCGAGCGGATCGACGGTGAACTCCCCTTGATGAGCGAGGTATTGGAGCAGGCGACGCCCAACACCCACCGCACCCGCGCCTCGCTCCTGGCCGATCTGAAGCGGGTGCGGGAGCGGGGCCACGCCATCGACCGGGAGGAGGGGGTCCTGGGCATCGTGGGCTTCGGGTTCGCCCTGCGGTACGACGTTCCGGCGATGGACTCGATCAGCTGCTCGGTGCCGACAGCCCGGCTGACGGAGGGGCGGGAGGAGCGGATCGTCGCGGTGATGCGGGAGATCCGGGCGAAGATCGAGGCGGTTGTGCCGAGGGGGAGCGGCACGGGGCCGCAGTGGCGCCCGTAGGCCCGGTTCCGCGCGGTGTTGGGCCCCGGTTCCGCGCGGTGTCAGGCCCGAGGTCCGCGCGGTGTCAGGCCCCGGTTCCGCACCGCGTCAGGCCCAGCCCCGTTGGGCGGCGCGGACGCCCGCCTGGAAGCGCCCGGCGGCGGCGAGGCGGAGCTGGAGGTCGCTGACACGGCGGCGCAGGGTGCGCAGGCTCACACCGAGGTGACGGGCGATGGCCTCGTCCTTCATGCCCGCCGCCAGCAGGCCGATCAGCCGGCGGTCCGCCGCGCTGAGCTCCTCGGCACCGTCGTCCGGCGTACCGCTCAGCGGGGTCCCCTGCTGCCAGAAGGTCTCGAAGAGCGTCTGGAGGGCGTCGGTGAGGGCGGAGTGCCGCACGATCACCGCGCAGTAGGCCGGACCGGCGTCCGCGCTGGTCAGTGGCAGCATCGCGGTGCGGCGGTCGACCACCAGCAGCTTCATGGGGACGGTCGGCAGCACCCGGGCCTGTTCGCCGAGCGCGACCATGCCCTCCGCGTACGCCAGCAGGTCGGGGGACTCCAGCGAGGTGACGGAGTACACGGTGCGGTAGGCGACCCCACGGCGCAGCACCTCGCTCTGGAGGTCCAGCTGTGGGGTGAGCGGGGCGAGGTAGGGCGGGGAGTCGAAGAGGCAGACCTCGTGTTCGGCGCGGGCGTACAGCTCCTCCAGCCGGGCGGCGTTGGCGCTCTCGCCGCGTACGACCTCGACGAGCGAGGACGGCTCGGCGCGCAGCAGCCCGGCGGCGTAGATCTTGGCCATGTCGTCGGCGGTGGCGGCGAGCAGGTCGGATTCGCTCTCGCGCTTGCGGATGAGGGCCCGTACGGCGATACGGGGGTCGACGGGCCGCAGTCCCCCGGTGGAGTCGGGGGCCTGGATCAGGCCGAGGCGGAGCAGCCGGGCGCAGGCGCGGCGTACCCGCGGCGGGGAGGCGCCGAGCAGCCGCGACCAGCCGGTGATGCCCGCCTCGGGCTGGTGGAGGATCGCGTGGTACAGCGCTTCGTCGAAGTCGGAGACCCCTGCCGCGGCCCAGGGGCTCGGGCTCGTGGCAGGGGTCTCGTCGGATGCGGATACGGATGCTCTGCTGTCCACTGGCGGCGACTCCAGCGCGTCGATGCAACGATGCGATCAACGGCACGCTAGACGTTGTTCGTTACCGCCGAAGGAAGGCTTTCGGCCTACTTCAGGCCATATGCGCGAATGACCGTTTGATCGATTCGATTGCCGTCCGCGTCGGCGGCCTGGACGCGCAGGCTGACGAAGCCGTTGGTGGCGCCGAGCGGGGGATGGCCGACCGCGGCCCGGTAGCCCGTGCCGGAGCGGGTGAGCTCGACCTTCTTCCAGGTCGTGCCGTCGTCGTAGGACGCCCATGCCTTCGCCCCGGTGAGCTTCGCGGCGTCAGCGCCCTCCTGGTGGCGAAGGGTCAGGCCGAAGCCGAACTTTCGCCCTGCCTTGGTCTGGCCGAGCAGGTCCACGCCGAGGTCGTAGTCGATGGAGAGCAGGGGGAGGGCCGTCGCCTGTGCGGTGTGCGCGGAGGCGAAGTCCCACTGTGTCGTGGTCCTGGTCGAGTACGCCGACCAGTCGGCCTTTCGCCGGGCGTCGATCGTCAGCCGGTACGCGGCCTTCTCGGCGGGCACCTGGAAGGTGCCGGAGCCGTACGGGGCCTCGCCGACCGGCTTGCCGTCCGCGTACAGGCTGGTCTTCACCGCGTCGATGCCGTCCTTGGCCGCGCCCGCGGAGCCGTAGTGTCCGGTGCCCGAGTCGGAGAACTCCGGTATGGCGACGGAGAGTTGGTCACCCTCGCGCTCCGAGGTGCCGAACTCGGCGGCGGTGGTGGGCCGGATGACGGGCGACAGCCAGTCCACCGTCTCCTTCGTCCCGGGCGCATAGGTCCGCAGCGGCGACCACTGCCGTCCGGCGCCGTCGTAGTCCTGCATCGCGGTGCGCCAGACGCGGGTGTCGGGGTCGGCGCTGTAGTACTCGGTGCGCTGGGTGCCGAGTGTCACCTCGGCCTTCTGTTCCACCGAGAACAGCTGGTAGGGGCGGAAGGTGTGGGTGGCCTCGGCACCGAGGTGTTCCTTCGCGGGGCCGTGGTAGCGGGCGGTGACCTTGTGGGTGGTGCGGCTGTTGATGGGGTACGTGAGGTCCTCGCCGATGGCGTCCCGCTCGGGCAGGACCACGTCGTACAGGTACGGGCTGTCGGCCGAGCCGCCCAGCTCGATGGTCACTCCCTTGGGTTGGCCGTCCAGCAGGTTGAGCAGCTTGTCGCCCTCTTCGCCGGGTACGGACATGGCCGGGATGGTGGCGCTGTCGACCGCCGTGAGCCACAGGCCGAGCGTGGTCTTGCGATAGACGAGGACGTAGGCGGCGCCCGCCTTGGTGGCGTTGATGACCGCTTCGTCGGGCCATCCGTCGGGTTCGAGGCCCACCAGCACGGCCTTGCCCTTCACGTCCAGGCCCTCGAAGTCCTCGGGCGTACCGGCCCCGGCGGACACCAGCCGCACCTTCCGCTTACCGTCGATCTTGACGGGCCAGCCGGTGTACGTGTCCACGTACTGCGGGCTGAGCGCGACCCGCTCGGGACTGGTGACGCTCGCGGTCAGCTTCGTCTTCTCCAGCCGCCACCGGCTGTAGAACTCGAAGAAGCCCTTGGTGACCTTCTCGGTCGGCGCCGCGTAGATGTGTTTCCTCCACTTGCCCATGGAGTAGGTCAGGCCGAAGGAGCTGCCGCCCTTCAGCTCCCGGTGCCAGGAGGTGATCACGCCCTGGGGCTCGGGGTCCTTCTCCTTCGTCTGTGGCTTGATCTCGACGGCCTTGCGGGCGTCGAGGGTGAGGGAGGTGTCGCCCGTCAGCTCGATCTCCGGATCGCCGACGACGCTCGTCGCGATCTCGTGCTTCCCGCTGTCGAGCACCGGGATCCAGGTGGCGAGGGAGTATGTGCCGGCCGGGAGCTGGAAGGAGTCGGAGCCGAGCAGGTACCCGAACTGGTTCTGGCTGGCGTCGCTGAGCTCCTGGAGGGTGTAGAGCGCGCTCGGCGCCTGGTTGCCCTCCCGATCCAGCAGCGTGACCTTGAGGTCGTAGAGCTTCTCGGCCTTCTCGTAGGCGACGGCCGTGGTCACCTTGACCGTGCCGCCCGCGCCGTCGTCGCCGGTGGCGGTGATGTATCCGGCGTGGCGGCCCGCTTTCGCCTTGGCCGGGTCGACGGTGACCAGGGCCTTCACCTCGCCGTTCGCGGGCACGGTCACGGTGTCGGTGCCGAGGGTCAGGGAGTCGTCGCCGACCGAGGACGCCAGCTTCAGCGTCACCGGCTTGTCGGTGGCGTTGGTGTACTTGATGGCCTTGGGGTCGGCCTTGTCGGCGTCGTACGCGTACTGGCCGTAGTTGAGGACCGGGGTCCCGAAGACGTTCTGGGTGGCCGCGCGCGGCACGTCGACCCGGCCGTCGCCCTGGGTGAACGGGCCGTCCGCCGCGCTGGTCTTCGCGGTGCTGGCCAGGGCGTCCTTGATCTGCCGGCCGGTCCAGTCGGGGTGGACCTCCGCGACGATCGCAGCCGCGCCCGCGACATGCGGCGTGGCCATCGAGGTGCCGCTCGACGTGGTGTACAGGTCGTTGACGGGGGTGCCCATGGCCGTACCGGCCGCACGGGCCGCCGTGATGTTCACGCCGGGCGCGGTGATGTCGGGCTTGATCGCGTAATCCCCGGCGCGCGGCCCGCGGCTGGAGAAGGTCGCCCACTTGTCGGACTTGTCGACGGCGCCGACGGTGAGGGCCGAGTCGGCGATGCCGGGGGTCTCCACGGTCCCTTCGAACGGGCCGGAGTTGCCCGCCGCGATCACGAACAGCGCCCCGGAGGACGCCGACAGCTGGTCGACCGCCTCGCTCAGCGGATCCGAGGGGCCGGACGCCGTGCCGCCGAGCGACATGGAGATGATCTTGGCATCGGAGGCGGCGGCCCACTCCATGCCCTCGATGATCCACGACGAGTAGCCCTCGCCCGCGTCGTTCATCACCTTGCCGACCAGCAGCTTCGCGCCCGGCGCGACGCCCTTGTACTTTCCGTCGGACCCGGCGCCGCTGCCCACGATGGTGTCGGCCACATGGGTGCCGTGGCCATGGCCGTCCTTGACGGTCTGGTCCGGGACGAAGCTCTTGGAGTCGGCGACGGCGTCCTTGACGTCCGGATGCGTGGCGTCGATGCCGGTGTCCAGCACGGCGACCTTGACGCCCTTGCCGTCGTGTCCGGCCTTCCACATCTCCGGGGCGCCGATCTGCGGAACGCTGACGTCGAGCGACGCTTTGACCTTTCGGTCCAGCCAGAGCTTCCGTAACCCCTTGTCGCGGCTGACGTCGGCCCAGAAGTCCGCCGCGTCGGCCTTCCTGGCGCTGAGCGCCGCACCGTCCACGCTGGTGAGGGCGAGGGTCTTGCGCGCGCCCTCGGGGGTCGGGTGCGCGCCGTCGGCGCGGTAGGTGGCGATGACCGGGATCGAGTCGGTCTTCCGGTCGTCGTAGCCCTGCTTCACCAGCTGGGTGATGTTGAACAGGCCCGCGTCGACCCGGCCCTTGGACATCAGCCGGAGCGCGTCCACGGGTACGACGCTGATTTCCTTGTCCTGCTGGGTGGTCACGAACTCCGCCGACTCGCGGCCCGGCGCCCGCTGCACCTCCACGGCGTACTTTCCGTCGGCGCCGGTGGTGACGCTGACCGTGTCGCCGGTGATCAGGGTGACCGTGTGCTGCTGCGTACGGACCGGTGGGGCCTCCGCGGCGGCCTGGGCCGGCCGCCCGCTGGCCACCGGGGCGGCCATGGCGCCCATCACACCGGCGGCGCCCACCACAGCCAAGAAGCGACGCAATCTTCGCATCGGCTGGCTTCCTCCCTCATCGCATCCGACTCTCCTGTCGGAAGGTGCGATCAGAGTGGTGGCCGCGAGCGGATGTGCTCAAGGGAATCCTGTGGCCGGGGCGTGCCAATGCCCTGAATGGCCACAGGAGTTGGGGAACAGCAGGGGAGTGCGGCGGTGTGTCGGGGGTGGTGCCGCTCGATCATGCCTGCTCGATCATGCCTGCTTGGTCATGTCTGCTTGATCATGTCCGCGCACTTCTCACCGATCATCATCGTCGTGATGCACGGATTGACGGCGATCAGATACGGCATCGCCGAGCCGTCCGCCACCCGCAGCCCCGTCACCCCCTTGACCCTCAGCCGCGGATCCAGCGGGGCGTCCGGGTCGTCGGGCGCGCCCATCCGCACGGTGCACGCTGGGTGGTAGCCGGTGTTGTGGGTCGCGCGGACGTAGTCGGCCAGCTCGGCGCCGCTGTTCACATCGGGTCCGGGGGCCAGTTCGGCGCCCGCCCACATGGCCAGCGCGGGCCGGGCGGCGATCTTGCGTGCCAGCAGCAGACCGCGGGTCATGAGGTCCATGTCGTAGGGGTCGGTGAAGTAGCGGGGATCGACGCGCGGCTTGTCGCGGAAGTCGCGGGTGGCCAGCCGCACGGTGCCCCGGGAGCGGGCCCGGGTGACGTTCGGGGTGAGGCAGAAGGCGTTCTCCGAGGTGGGGTAGCCACGGCGGTAGGTGTTCAGGTCGAACGGCGTCGCGCCGTAGTGGAACATCAGGTCCGGGCGGTCCAGATCGGGCTCGGTGGCGGTGAAGATGCCGATCTCCCACCACTGGGTGGAGCTTCTGATCATGGGCTGCTCGGCGTTCCACATGATGACGCCCTCGGGGTGGTCCTGGAGGTTGCCACCGACTCCGGGGGAGTCCACGACCACCTCCACCCCCGTCTCCCGCAGATGCCCGGCCGGGCCGATCCCGGAGAGCATCAGCAGCTTCGGGGTGTCGATGGCGCCGCAGGAGACGATGACCTCGCGCCGGGCGTGCACCGTGAGGGTGTGGATCAGATCGGGGGAGAGGTAGTCGACCCCGGTGCAGCGCCGGTCCTCGTCCAGGACCAGCCGTCTGGCCTGGAGTTCGGTGCGCACCTCCAGATTGGGCCGGGAGTCCATGACGGGGTGGAGATAGGCCACCGAGGCGGAGCAGCGGGTGCCGTCCTCACGGGCGTTGATCTGGAACCAGTGGGCTCCGCGCACCACCGTCGTCCCGGTGTTGAACGGGGTGCTGGGGATGCCCACCTCCTCGCAGGCCGCGAGCACCGCCCTGCCGCACGGGTCCTCGGGCGGCACGGTGCGGATCCGGACCGGGCCGCCGCGGCCGTGGTGGTCGCCGGGCGCGTCGTTGTCCTCCAGGCGCCGGAAGAGCGGGAGGCAGTCGGCGGCCGACCAGCCGTCCAGGCCCATGGCGGCCCATTCGTCGAGGTCCTCGGCGGGGGCCCAGAAGGCGATGCAGGAGTTGTGCGAGGAGCAGCCGCCGAGCACCTTGGCGCGGGCGTGGCGCAGAAAGCTGTTGCCCTTCTCCTGCGGTTCGACCGGATAGTCCCAGTCGTAGCCGGAGCCCAGCAGCCCCATCCAGCGGTTCAGCCGCAGCACGTTGTCGTCCCCGACGTCCGACGGGCCCGCCTCCAGCAGACAGACGCTCACCGAGGGGTCCTCGGACAGCCGGGACGCGACCACCGATCCGGCCGTACCACCGCCGACCACCACGTAGTCGAACTGGTCCACGGGCCTCTCCTCACGTCCTCACGGGGCGGTGGCGGCCGCGTGTTCGGCGAGCACACCCGTACGGGCCCGCTGGACGAACCAGTAGTAGGTGAAGCCGCCCAGCGCGACCGCGCCGAGGAACAGGACCGCGCCGCAGCACAGATACCAGGGCTGCGGTGAGTTGAGGGGCCGCCGGTCCGCGGTGGCTTGGGCGGTCACCCGTTCGGGTGGGTCTGCCGGATCACGAAGTGAGGTACGAACGATGACGCTACGTTGTCGACATGATGACACCAAGTGAAGCCGACGAGGCCGGGCGCGCCCGGTACACGTACCGGCTTCGCGTGTCGTCGACCGCCCGTACGGCGCTGCTGGCGGAATGGGACCGGTGCCGGTGGATCTGGAACGAGTGTGTCGCCAAGTCCAAGGCCATTCACCTGCGCAACAACAGCACGGGTGAGAAGCGGACGTGTGGCCCGGCGCAGCTCGACGGGATGCTGACTGAGGCGCGGGAGCGTACGCCGTGGTTGCGGGAGGGTTCCAGTGTTCCGCAGCAGCAGGTGATCCGGGACTTCGGCAGGTCCCGTGCCAAGGCGTCCAAGGACATCCGGGAGCGGCTGCCGCACGTCGAGCACGGCCGCAAGGCCCGGGCCAGGCTGACCCGGTACGACCGGATGATGGCCCGCCGCAGACCGAGGAAGGGGCAGGCCACCTCGAAGGGCTACCGCGAGGCGAAGACGTGGCGGGCGAAGACCTACGCGAAGATCGCCCGGCAGCGGCAGGAGACCGGCCGCAAGTGGGCGAAGAAGGTGGTGACCGACCACGATGCCATTGCCGTCGAGGACTTCGAACCGAGGTTTCTGGCCAGGTCCTCGATGGCGCGTAAGGCGGCGGACGCCGCTATCAGCGCCACGAAGAGGGCTCTGATCGAGATGGGCCGCAAGCACGGGCGGGACATCCGTCTGGTGCATCCCGCGCACACCACCATGGACTGCGCATCGTGCGGAGCGAGAACCAAGCACGCACTGCCGCTGTCCGAACGCATCTACACCTGCACCGTGTGCGGAGCTGTTTCTCCCAGAGACAAGAACTCCGCCCACGTGATGCGGGCAGGTCTGAACCCGGCTGGTGCCGAGGGCGTAAGACCTCCGGGTGCGCTGCTCCCGGAGGCAGCCTGAGCCAGGAATCCCCTCCCATCAGGGAAGGGAGCGGTCAATCGAACCACCGTTGGGGACGGGGCGCGGTGTTGCGCCAGATGTGCTTGAGCTCCTGGTACTCGTGCAGCCCCGACGGGCCCAGCTCCCGGCCGAAACCGGACTGCTTCATCCCGCCCCACTCGGCCTGCGGGACGTACGGATGGAAGTCGTTGATCCATACGGTCCCGGCCCGCAGCCGGGACGCCACCCGGTGCGCCTTCTCGGTGTCCTGCGTCCACACCCCGCCCGCCAGGCCGTACACCGTGTCGTTGGCGAGCGCCACCGCCTCGTCCTCGTCCCGGAACCGCTCCACGGTGAGCACCGGGCCGAACGACTCGTCCTGCACCACCGACATGTCCGGGGTGCAGTCGTCCAGCACCGTCGGCAGGTAGTAGAAGCCCTTCGCCAGGTCCGGGTCGTCGGGCGGGGTCCCGCCGCAGCGCAGCACCGCGCCCTCGTCGACCCCCGCCGCCACATAGTCGGCGATCTTCTGGCGGTGCTCGGCGGAGATCAGCGGCCCGGCGCGGGCGTTCTCGTCGAACGGCCCGCCCAGCCGGATGTTCCGGGCCCGATGAACGATCTCGTCGACGAACGCGTCATGCACCTGCTCCTGGACCAGCAGCCGGGCACCGGCCGAGCACACCTGCCCGGAGTGCAGGAACACCGCCGTGAGCGCGTAGTCCACCGCGGTGTCGAAATCGCAGTCGGTGAAGACGATATTGGGGTTCTTGCCGCCCAGCTCCAGGGCCAGCCTCTTCACCGTGGGCGCGACGGCCGACATGATCCAGCGGCCGGTGACCACTCCGCCGGTGAAGGACACCATGTCCACGCGTTCGTCCGTGACCAGCGGCGCGCCCGCGGTGGCCCCCGAGCCCAGGATCAGATTGGCGGCCCCGCCCGGCAGCCCGGCCTCGGTCAGCAGCCGCATCAGATGGATCGCGGTGTGCGGGGTCAGTTCGCTGGGCTTGAGGACGAAGGTGTTCCCGGCCGCCAGCGCGGGCGCCACCTTCCAGGCCGTCTGCAACAGCGGGTAGTTCCACGGCGTGATCAGCACACACACCCCGACCGGCTCGTGCACCACCCTGCTGTCGATCTCCGGACTGCCCACCTCCACCACGCGGCCGCCGCTCCCGGAGGAGGCGAGGGTGCCGAAGTAGCGGAAGCAGTTCGCGATGTCGTCGAGGTCGTACTCGCTCTCGACCAGCCGCTTCCCGGTGTCCAGGGACTCGGCGCGGGCGAGCGTCGGCTTCTCGCGCTCCAGCAGCTCGGCCACCCGCAGCAGCACCCCGCCCCGGTCACCGGCCGGGGTACCGGGCCACGATCCGCGGTCGAAGGCGTCCCGGGCGGCCGCCACCGCCGCGGCGGCGTCATTCGGCCCCGCCTCGTCGACCACCGCGACCAGCGAGCCGTCCGCCGGGCAGCGGATCTCGCGGCTGTGTCCGTCGAGGGCGGTCGTCCAGTGGCCGCCGATGAACAGCTCCGGCATGGGTTCCTCCGGGCTCGGACGACAGGGACGGTCCCGAGTGGATCCATCGACGCACCCGTCCGGCCCACACACCGAGCGTAAGCGGCGCCGGTCCCCCTCGCACGGCGTGGGGAGGGCGCGGGCGCGGTGGGGTGCGGGTGGGCGTGGGCGTGGCGGGGACGCGAGGGGGTGGGGTGGGGTGGGGTGGGGTGGGGTGGGGATGCGAGCGGGCGCGGTGGGACGCGAGCGAGCGCGGCCGGGCGCGAGGGGCCGGGGCGATGGGTGTCCCGGGAAACCTTCTTGCGGCGGGACGTGTGACCGGACGTGTGAGCGGCACAATCCCTGGCATGGTCAACGCGTCCGAAGCCCACCGCGGCCCCGAAGCCCACAGCGGCCCCGAGCCTCCCCGCGCTCCCCAAGCCGACGGGGCTCCCGAAGCCGACGGGGCTCCCGAAGCCGACGGGGCTCCCGAAGCCGACGGGGCTCCCGAAGCCGACGGCGGCTCCGAAGCCCACGGTGTCCCCGATCCCCGCCGGGCCCTCGCCGACGAGCTGCTCGCCGCCCTCGATCCGCTGCCCTTTCCGCGCCGGATGCGCGAGCTGGCCGGGCGGGCGCGGGCGGCCAGTGCCCAGGGGCGGCTGGGCGCGCTGATCGAGGAGTTGGAGCGGCGCGGGACGTACGAGCGGCGGCTGGCGGCCGTGGCCGCGGCCGCCGGCGGGCGCACCGGTCATCTCGCGGCGCGGCTCGCCGACCCGGACCCCGTGGTGCGGCACCGCGCCCTCGACACCGCACGCCGCGGCGGCCCCGGCGCGGTCCCGGACGACGCGCTGGAGGCGGCCTTCGAGGACGCGCCCGCCACCGTACGGCGCGAACTGGCGCGCACCGTCGTGGCCGGGCGGCGCACCGCGCTCGCGGACCGGCTGATCGAGCCGTTCCGGGAGCGCTGGGGCGACGGCGAGGCCGCCCGACTGCTTCCCGGATGCGGCGCCGAGACCGTGGTGCGGCTGCTGCCGGGGCTGTTCCACGCCGTCCGCGGCTGGCGGTCCCTCGTCTCCCGGCATCCCCTCGCCGTCCTGGACGAGGCGGCGCGTCAGCTCGCCGCGCTGCCCGCGCCGCTGCGCGCCGACTGGTGGACCCGCTACGCGCCCTGTGTCGCGCTCGCCGCGCCCGTCGAGCCCGAGCGGGTGCTGGAGCTGCTGGAGGACTACGTCCAGGGCCCGCTGCCGACCCCCGTACGGGCCCGGCTGTCCGCGCTGGTGGCCGCCGATCCGAGCGGTACGCTGCGGCTGCTGCTGGCCCCCGAGCACAGCGGCACCCGGCGGCGGCTGGACCGGGCCGTGCTGCGCCGGATCGTCCGCGCCGACCCGCCCGAGCTCGCCGAACTGGGCCGGGCCCTGCGGCACGACGCGGACCCCGACGCCCTCGCCCGCCTGCTGGCCGCACTGCCGCCCGCCCGCCGCTCAGCGTTCTACGATCAGGCCACGTACGACCAGTCCAGCGGCGATCGGGCCACGTACGGCCGGGCCACTGGCGACCGGGTCACCGGCGATGGGGCCACCGGCGATGGGGCCACGTACGGCCGGGCTACCGGCGATCAGGCCACGTACGGCCGGGCCACTGGCGATCGGGCCATCGGCGATGGGGCGACCGGCGATCGGGCCATATACGGCCAGGCCACTGGCGATCGGGCCATCGGCGATGGGGCGACGTACGGCCAGGCCACCGGTGATCGGGCCATCGGCGATGGGGCGACCGGCGATCGGGCCATGTACGGCCAGGCCACTGGCGATCGGGCCACCGGCGATGGGGCCACGTACGACCAGGCCACTGGCAACCGGGCCACCGGTGACCGGGCCACGTACGGCCAGGCCACCGCCGATCGGGCCACCGCCGATCGGGCCATCGGCGATGGGGTCATCGGCGATCGGGCCACGTACGGCCGGGCCACCGGCGATCAGGCCACGTACGGCCGGGCCACTGGCGATCGGGCCACCGGCGATGGGGCGACGTACGGCCAGGCCACCGGTGATCGGGCCATCGGCGATCGGGCCATGTACGGCCAGGCCACTGGCGACCGGGCCACGTACGACCCGGCCACGTACGGCCAGCCCACCGGCGACCGGGCCACCGACGATCAGGCCGCGTACGGCCAGGCCGCGTACGGCCAGGCCGCGTACGGCCAGGCCGCGTACGGCCAGGCCGCCCACGACCAGGCCACCGGCGGACGCGACGCCGCCTACGCCGCCCACGCCGCCCACGCCGTCATCGAGCCCGCCGTGCTCGAGGTCCTGCCGCGCCCCCGCCGCCAGGCCGAGGCCCGCCGGATGGCCGCCCAGGCGCGTGAGCGCGGCGCGCCCTGGACCACCGTGCTGGAGTCGGTGGCCCATCTGCCGGTCGAGGAGGCGCGCGAGGAGCTGGGGGCCGCCGTGCGCCGCTCCTCGGCCGAGGACCGCGCCCTGGCCCATCCGCTGCTGATCCGGTGCGTCGCCCGCTCCGCCGACCCGGACGCCCTCACCGAGCTGCTGCGCCTGCTGGAGCGGCTGCGCAACGAGCAGGACCCGGTGCGCTCCGCGGCGCTCGGCGCGCTCGCCCACACCCATCCCGCGCTGTTCACCGACGACGCCGCCGAGCACCTGGACCGGATCGCCGCCGACGCGATCTCCGCCCGCGACTCGTCCGCCGCCACCCGCCAGGCGCTGCGCCAGCTGGCCGTGGCGCTGCTGCGCGAACACGCCGTCACCGGGCGGCGGCAGCTGCTGGGCTGGGCGCTGCGCACCCTCACCCGGCTCGCGGGCAGTGTCGGCCCCGCCGACCTGGGCCGCCTCGACCATCAGCTGCGGCGCGGCCAGGAGCAGGCGGTGTTGGAGGCGCTGCGGCCCTGGCTGGAGGCGGGCGCCGAGCGGGTCGACCACGAGCTGACCTTCGCCCTCGCCCGCTCCCTCGGACGGCGCGCCCACACCCTCCCCGAGCTCCAGGAACTCCTCTGGCAGGCCATCTCGTTCGGCAGCGACACGACGGCCCGCACCGCCATCGGGCTGTGGCTGGAACCACCGGCCGAGCGGGACGCCCGCGTGGCCGAGCTGCTCGCGCACGAGCCCTCGGCGGCCGTGCTGCCGCCCGTCCTGGCGGTGCTGACCCGCCGTCGCACCGATCTGCTCGACCTCGTCCTCGGCGACACCCCGCCGTACGGGCGCTTTCTGACCCCCGGCACCCACTGGACCCCGCCCACCGGGCGGGACACCGGCCGCTGGCTGCCCCGTCAGCAGGCCGCCGCCGCCCGCGTCCTGGACCGGGCCGCCGCCGACACCTCCCTGCGGCCGGGGCAGCGGGCGACCGCCGTCGCCGACGCCGCGCCGATCCCCGGCCACGGCGCCGCCACCGTCCGGACCTGGACGGACACCGACGATGTGGTCCTGGCCGAGGCCGCGCTCGCCGCCCTCGCCCGCACCGACCGCCCCGGCGAGGCCCTGCCCGCCCTGCTCGCCCACGCGGGCGACGACCGGGCCCGGGTGGCGATGTACGCGGCCACCCGAGCGTCCCGGTACGTCGAGCCGTCGCGGCTGGGACGGCTGGTGCGCGGGGTGCTCGCCCCGGACGGGGTCGCCACCGCCGTACCGCCCGTCCCCGCGAAGGTCACCAGCCGTAAGGAGGCCGTCCGGCTCGCCGCCACCCTGCTCCCGGTGGCCGACGCCGCCGCGCTGCTCGCCGACGCCTTCGAACTGCCCGGCCAGCACCCCGATGTGCAGGCCGCCTGTGTCGCCTTCGCCACCGGGCTGCTCGACACCAAACGCGCCTGGGAGCTGCTGACCGCCGCCGCGAGCGGACGGCGCGAGCTGCGCCACGCCGTGCTGCGCACCCGCCCGCTGGACCTCCCCGAGCCCCACCGCGGCCGCTACGCCCAGCTCATACGCGCCGTCTGCGACACCGACGACCCCGAGGTGGCGGCGGCCGGGTACGGGGCGCTGGCCCGCTGGTCGCCGTGGGCGCCGGACGCGGCGGCCGTGCTGGTGGCGGCCGTCACCGACCTGGGCAACCGGGCGAGCTGGCGGCCCGCCGCCGACGCCCTGCTGGACCTGATGGCCGCGGCGCCTGACGGTTCGCCCGGTGACAACCCCTTGGCCTGGGCGCTCGCCGCGCTCGCCACCGCCGACGCCCGGCCCGGCGGCCCCGACGCCGAACCGGACCGGGACCGCCCCGCGCACCGCCGCATCCGGCACCTCGCCGACCGGCTCGCCACCCGGGCCCGGATGCGGCCCCGGGTGACCCGGCGCACCGCGCGGGCCGCCGGTGAACTCCTCGCCGGATACGAGACGTTCGTCCAGGAGGCCGCCCATGTGCTGGTGAACGCCCTCGACCTGGACTCCCGCCCCGGCCCGCTGACCGCCGCCCTCGCCCGTCTCGCCCGGCTGCACACCACCCGCCCCGCGCTCGCCGTCCGTACCGCCGACGCCCTGCGCCGACGGCTGAACACCGCCATGCGGCCGGGCTCCGACGCGGCCCTGATGCGCGCCGCGCGGGAGCTCGACGAGGACGGCGGCCACGCCTCCGGGCTGTTCGCCGCGACCCTTACGGAGGTGGCCGGGGCCCGTACGGAATGGGCGGAGCCCTGGCGGGAGCGGCTGCGCACGCTGCGCGGCCATCCGCACGCGGATGTGCGGGACGCGGCGCTGCGGCTGACGACGGCGGTGGAGTGAGACGGCGGTGTGGCCGGGGGCGCGGGGGCGTGGGAGGCCCGAGGTCCGGGGGTCGCGGGGCCCCGGGGCCTGGGGTCCGGGGGTCCCGGGGCCCCAGGGGTCAGTCGCTCTTGTGCCAGGTGCCGTTGGTGTAGTCGTAGGCGTAGGCCGGGCGCCCCTTGACGCTGCTGGTGCGGAACGGCGAGCCGTGGTCGTCGATCCGCACCGTCCCCGAGCGGCCGCCGCTCGACCAGTCCAGCTCCAGGTACCAGCTGCAGTCGCAGCCCGCCGTCCGGGCGTTGACCAGCAGCACCTCCGGGTCCGAGGCCGAGACGCGGTAGGGGAAGTGGACGGCGGGGATCGGCTTGCCCGCGTCATTGCCGTCCGTGGGGCGGGCCAGCGGACGGGCGGCGTCCAGATTCACCGCGAAGGCGCGCGGGGTGAGGGAGCCCCCGCAGCCGTTGTCCATGGCGAACGACGACCACGCGAGCGGGGTGTGGCGGCCCACGACCCGTACGTGCAGGGCTTGCAGGACGACGGCCGACGAGGCCCGGCCCTGCACCGTGACCTCCACATTGGTGGTCCCGCCGTGCACCGCGTCATGGGCGGCGGCCCATGTCGGGGCGTCCTGCTCGGTGGGCGGCGGGGCGACCTGGGTCGGGGGCCGGTCGATGAGATAGCGGTGGCCGCAGCCGTTCTCCCAGACATGGGAACGGGTGGAGAGGGTGAGCGGGACCTGGGTGGATCCGCCGTGGTCCGTCCCCTTGGTCGCGCCGGGCGTCGGCGAGCCGGAGGCGTCCCCCTTGGCCCTCTGCTCCTTACCGCCGCGTTCGCCCTTCCCGTCGTCGCCGCGCGGCGCGCCGGACTCCTTGTCGCCGTCCGTCTTCTGACGGTCCAGATGGCCTCGGGCGGTCGGCCCGGCGGGCGGGGTGGAGGTGGGCGCGGCGGAGGGAGGCACGGCCGCGGTGTCCTTACGGCCGTCCTCCCCGGGCGGCCGCACCTCGACCGCCGTAACGGCGAGCACGACAACGGCGGCGGCCCCGGCGAGCAGCGCCCACGGCCGCCGTGCGCGTGAGGCTGTGGCGGTGGCGGCGTCCGTGGCGCTTGCCGCCACGGCCCGCAAACGGGCCCGCTTGGCGGGCGGGGGGTCGGTTTTGCCTGTGGGCGTGGGTCCGGTCTTGCCGGTGGCCGTGCGTTCGCCCTTGGCTGTGGGTGCGGATTTGGCCGTGGCTGCTAACCCGGCCTCGGCCGTGAGCGCGCCGGGCGGTTGGGCCCGGTCGCCGTCGGTCCGGTCGCCGTCGTCCTGGTCGGTGGCGTCGCCGTGCTGGTGGGGGTTGCCGTCCTGGTGCGCGGCCGACCCGCGGTGCGTGGCGTCACGGGCCTGTGCCGACCGGTCCGAGCCGGTGTCGCCTCCGGGGCGGCCCGGTGCGGGGTCGGCCACGGCGGACGCGTGCTGTGCGGCCGGGTGGGCGTCGGGCATCGGAGCGGCCCTCGACGCGTCGGCCGGGCTGGCGGTGTCGTGTCGCTCCTCTGGTCGCTCATCGGCTGCCGCGCCCGGCTGAGCGTCGCGCGAGCGCGCACCGGCCTCCGGCCCGCTACCGCTGTCTCCGGCCGGGCCGGTGGTCGTGGCCGCATCCGGGTGAGGGTCGGTCACCGGGCCCGAGCCGGACGTGGCGACGCCCGCCTCCCGGCGGTCGGCGGCCAAGGGCGCGGCGGGCCCCGAGGCGGCGGGCGCCGTGGTGGTCCCGGACGCGTCCGACGCGGCGTCGGTGCCTCGTACGTCGGCCGAGTGCCGCGGCGCACCGTCACCGGACCGGGCGTTCCTCCCTCGCACCGCGCTGTCCGCGGCCGGGCCGTCGGCCGCGTCCTCGCCCCCGCGCGGAGCCGACATCGCACTCTCGCGCGCGCGGCGCTTCGCGGCGTCCGCGAGGATCCAGCGGCGGTGGAGGGCGACCAGCTCCTCCGGGGTGGCGCCGCACAGCCGGGCGAAGCGTTCGACGGGGGCGTAGTCCGCCGGGACCGCGTCGCCGTTGCAGTAGCGGTGCAGCGTGGACGTGCTGACGTGCAGTCGTGTGGCCAGCGAGCCGTAACTGCGGCCCGAGCGCTCCTTCAGCGCCCGCAGTCTCTCGGCGAAATCCTCGACCTCTTTGGCGTTCCCCACGCCCACCACCCCCCAATATCGTCCCCGGCACCGCGAGTCGTTCCGTGGGCGTCCCACGAGCGCGTTCCAGGGTGTTGTCATACCCCCAAGTCAGCGTACGTGCAGGCGTTCCAGCGTCCCGAATGCCCCGCCGGTCGTAGCCGCCACGGCCAGGTGGCGCACACGCTTGTCCTGCCGCCGCGACCTCCAGGTGCGACGGCGACATGCTGAAACCCTGAGATCGGGAAGAGACGGGGAAACACCTCATGCGCAAGCCCACGCACTCATTCCGCGGCGCCGCGCCCGGCGTCGTGGCAGCGGCCGCGATCATGGCCGTGGCCGGGACCGGTCCGGCCCTGGCCCATGCACCGCAGGCCCAGGCCCAGGCCCACGCCCACGCCCAGACCCAGGCGGCGGTGCCCCAGCGCACCCCCGGCCACCTCGTGCCGAGGGAGCTCCCGCCGCATCCGAGCTCCGACTGGTACGCGAGTGATGTCACCAAGGGCCTGCCCGAGACCCCTCCGTTCTGCGTGGAGAAGACCTTCCCGTCGGCCGGGGCGACCCACCGCACCTTCTGGACCGAGTACGACACCGGCGCCACCCAGATCGTGGTCAGGACCGGCACGGTGGAGGCGGCCCGCAAGCTCGCCGCCGCGGCCGAGAAGAAGATCCGGAACTGCGCCGCCGACTGGGAGAGCCAGTTCCCGGAGGGCACCGCCTCATGGCGGGACTACGGCGCCCTGACGGCCGAGGACGGCGCCCATGTCTACGGCGTCCACACCTCGTACCCGGACTCGGAGCCCGGCATCCACCTCTTCGGCGTCGGCCGCGACGGCCGGACCGTCACCGTCGTGACGTGGGGCGAGATGGGCGGCTACGACCAGGCACCGCTGGCCGACTTCAAGCGCACCGCCACGACTGCCGTGGTCAAGCTGTACCACCCGTGAGCAGGGTCTGACGGGGGTCCTTACGGGGCGCACGGGGGTGCGGCCCGAGGGGGGCTGACGGGGGCTGACTGGCGTGACACGGCCTGAGGAGGCCGACGGGGGACGGGGCCGTGGCCCAAACGGGGCCGACGGGGGGTGACGTGGCCCGGGGCCTGACGTGGCCCGGGGCCTGACGTGGCCCGGGGCCGACGGGGGCGGCCGAGGGGCTGTCGGGGGACGCGGCCCGAGGGGGCTGTCGGGGGACGGGGGACGTGCCCCGACGGGGACGCGGGCCCGAGCGGGTCAACGGGGGTGATGCCGCTCGGGGCCGAGGGAGAGGGGG
>NZ_JBHYVB010000077.1:44225-48111 GCF_042750115.1 Streptomyces sp. NPDC059455 | reverse complement strand
GCCCCGGGGGTCACGGTCCGGCGGGTCACGGCCCCGCCGCCCCCGGCCCCGCGGCCCGCGGGCGCGAGGAGCATCAGCGCCCCGACGAGGTGGCCCCGGCCCCGCAGGACGTCCGGCCCGGCCTCGACTCGCCGTTCGCCGTCCCCGAGACCGCCTCGCCCGACGCGATCCTGCTGCGCCGCACCATGGCCGAGGTCGAGCCGATCAGCGACAAGGTCACCTCGTACTTCTACGCGCTGCTCTTCGTCCAGCACCCCGAGCTGCGGCCGCTCTTCCCCGCCGCCATGGACGCCCAGCGCGACCGGCTGTTCAAGGCGATCCTCACCGCCGCCCGGCTCATCGACGACCCCGACATCCTCACCGAGTTCCTCTCCCGGCTCGGCCGCGGCCACCGCAAGTACGGCACCCAGCCCGAGCACTACCCCGCCGTCGGTGAGTGCCTGATCGGCGCGCTCACCCGCTACGCCGTCACCACCTGGAACGACGAGGCCGAGGCCGCCTGGGTGCGGGCCTACACCGCGATCTCCCAGATCATGATCGACTCGGCCGCCGAGGACGAGCTGATCGCCCCCGCGTGGTGGCAGGCCGAGGTGGTCGGGCATGAGCTGCGCACCCACGACATCGCCGTGATCACCGTCCGCCCGGACCAGCCGTACCCCTTTCTGGCGGGCCAGTACACATCACTGGAAACGCCCTGGTGGCCGCGGGTCTGGCGGCACTATTCATTCGCCGCGGCGCCGCGCCCCGACGGGCTGCTCTCCTTCCATGTGAAGGCCGTCCCGGCCGGATGGGTGTCCTCCGCGCTGGTGCACCGGGCCCGCCCTGGCGATGTGATCCGCCTCGGGCCCCCCGCCGGTTCCATGACGGTCGACCACGCCAGCGACAACGGGCTGCTCTGCCTCGGCGGCGGCACCGGTATCGCGCCGATCAAGGCGCTGGTCGAGGACGTCGCCGACCACGGCCGCAACCGTACGGTCGAGGTCTTCTACGGCGCCCGCAACGATCACGATCTGTATGACATCGACACCATGCTGCGGCTGGCCCAGAAGCATCCGTGGCTCGCGGTCCGCCCCGTCGTCTCCGACGGCCCGACCAACGGCCTCAGCGGCCGGCTGCCCGACGCCGTGCGGCAGTACGGCCCGTGGAACGCGTTCGACGCCTATCTCTCCGGGCCGCCCGGGATGATCCGCAGCGGTGTCGACGCCCTGATGGGCATCGGCATTCCGTCGCACCGCATCCGGCACGACTCCATCGAGGAGCTCGCCGCGGCCGCGGAATAGGGCACGGGCACGGACGGCATACGGCGAAACAACAACACTAGGCAGGCATTCCGGCGATTCCGGACGGCGAATCAGGACGGGGACGAGAACCGTGGACAGTGCGGAGCACCTGGACGACCGCGCGTGGCGTCCCGGGAGCGACGGCGAACACCATCTGCAGCGGCGACTGGGCACCGTCGACCGCGCCGACCGCTTCTACGACGATCAGGTGCTGGATCACCTGAATGTCCGGATGCGGGAGTTCATCGGGCGCCAGGAAATGTTCTTCCTGGCCACCTCCGACCAGCACGGGGAGTGCGACAGCACGTTCCGGGCCGGTCCGCCCGGTTTTCTGAGAGTGCTCGACACGCGCACGCTGGCCTATCCCGAATACCGGGGGAACGGCGTCCTGGCCAGCCTCGGCAATATCCAGGAGAACCCCCACCTGGGCATACTCATGGTCGACTTCTTCCGGGACCGGATCGGGCTGCATGTGAACGGCCGGGCCCGGGTGGTGGAGGACGCCGAGATGCGAGAGGCGTACTCGGGGCTGCCGGTGGACCCGGTGCCAGGGCGGCGCGCGGTGGTGTGGGTCGAGGTGACCATCGAGGAGGCGTACATCCACTGCGCCAAGCACATCCCGCACCTCCAGAAGGTCCCGGCGCAGCGGCGCACCGGCGGTGGCGACGCCGCCCGGCGCCGGGGGCCCTCCGGTGACCAGGCCATCGAGCACGACCGGGAGCGGGACTGGGGGACGGACGACGTCAAGCGGAAGGGCGGCGACTTCTTCGGCGCCGCGGCCGAGGCCCGCGAGGGCCGCAGGGTTCCGCCTGCGCCGCCCGTTCCGCCTGCCCAGCCTGCCCCTCTCGCCCAGCCCGTTCCGCCTGCCCAGCCTGCCCCTCTCGCCCAGCCCGTTCCGCCTGCTCCGCCCGTCTCACGGCCCTCGTGGGCGGTGGACCTGCCGGGCCAGGCCGCCCGGCCTGTTCCGGCCGCTCAGACCGAGCTGGGGGCCTCGCACCCTCAGACTCCGGCCGCCCCGGCCGCCCCGGGCACTCAGCCGCTGACGGACTCGGACACTCAGGTCCTGGCCATCCCTCCGGCCCCGCCCACGTCACCGGTCTCGTGGCCGGTGGGCCTACCTGCCCAGACCGCCCCGACGGTCCCGACGGCCCCCACGGTCCCGGCTGCTCAGGACGCCCTCGGGCCTCAGGCTCCGATCGTCGGACCGGCGGCGCAGCCCCAGCCGATCGCACAGCCCCAGCCGATCGCGCAGCCCGAACCGGCCGCGCAGCCCGAACCGGCCGACCCCACTCGGCGGGCCGCTGAGCCCTCCGTCGTGCGTGATCTCAGCTCGGCCATCCGGCGGCCGGGCCGTCGCGAGGCGGGGCCCGAGGACTGGCGGGAGGAGGCCGAGCGGGTGCTGGCCGAGGCACGTCAGCGGGCGGCCCGGAAGACCCAGCAGCCGTTCAGCGGCTGGTTCCGTTAGGCCCTGCCCCGACAGAGCCCAGCAACTGCTGATCCTGTCCGCGAGGACCCGCCCGTCAGGGCTTCGCTTCGCTCAGCCGAGGTCTCAGCCGAGGTCGTCCGCGAGCAGGGCCAGCACGCCCTCGATGTTGGCGTCGAGATAGGCCCGCAGCGAGGGCGGCACCACCTCGACCGAGGCGATCCCCTCGCGGGTGAACGGGACGCTCACCACGTCGTACTCCCCGCACGGCTCGTCCACCTCCGGGCCGTGCCGCCGGCTGAGGTCCATCGAGGCGAGTCTGCAGACGAAGAAGTGCTGCACCTTCACACCGGCCGCGCCCACACGCCCAGAGCCCTCAGCGCCCTCGGCGCCCTCGGCGCCCTCATCGGGATGCGGGACGGTGTCGACGAAGGCGGGCACCACGTCCGTCACCTTCGCGCCCAGTTCCTCGTCCACCTCGCGGTACAGGGCCTCGACGACGGTCGCGTCCTCGGGCTCCATCCCGCCGCCCGGAGTGATCCAGTACGGCGCCTGGCCGGGCTTGGTGCGCTTGATCAGGATCATGCGGGGCGCGGTGTCGCCATCGAGGAGAATGGCACGGGCGGTGCGCTTGACCACGGGTCGTTCGGTCATGCAGGACATCTGCCGCACCCTTGGTCCCGCGAAACCACTTACTCACCAATCGACAGCCGCACGCAACAGCCACTCGTGCGTCCGCGCGATATGCGGCAGCGCGAGTGCCCCCGTCCGTACCACCAGGAAATAGGTGCGCAGCGGCGGCACGGGCGGGTTGAGCAGGGCCACCACCTCCCCGGCGTCCAGCGCGTCCATGCACAGATAGCGCGGCAGGACGCCGAGCCCCGCGCCCCGCGCGACGCAGGCGAGCACCGCGCGCAGATCGGGCGCGATGATCGTGCCGGCGGTGACCGGCCGGGTGTCGAAGACGGCCGACCAGTAGCGGGTGACCAGCGGCAGGCTCTCATGCACCTCGACGACGGGCAGCGCCTCCAGCGCCCGTACCCCCTTGACCTGGAGCACCGCTGGGCCGCCGAGCCGGGGGGGGCCCCCCGGGGCGGCGCCCCCCACAAGGCGCGCCGGGCGCACCCGGGGGGGGGGCGCCCCCCCCCCCCCGCGGCGGGGGGGGGGGGGTGGGCCGGGGGGT
>NZ_JBHYVB010000077.1:39534-44215 GCF_042750115.1 Streptomyces sp. NPDC059455 | reverse complement strand
CCTCACCCCCAGAGCGCGCGCCCCGCGGGGGCCCCGCGCCCCGCGGCCCCGCGCGCGGGGCCGCGACCAGCACATGCTCCTCGTCGCACAGCGGGGTGGCGGCCAGCAGCCGCCCCCGTGGCCGGGCGGTGGTGATGGCCAGGTCGTGATGGCCGGCGCCCAGCCCCTCGAACAGCTCCTCGGCGCTGCCGAAGGTGCAGCGCACCGCCAGCCCCTGGGTGACCAGGGTGGTCAGCGCGGGCAGGGCACGCAGCGCGGTGAACTCCGGAGGGCCCGCGAGATGCAGGGTGCGCAGCGCCGAGCGGTCGTCCAGACCTTCCTCGGCGATCTCCACGAGGGCGTCGAGATGCGGCGCGGCCTTGTGGGCGAGTTCGTCCCCGACGGTGGTGGGGACGACGCCGCGCGCCGTACGGAGGAACAGGGGGCGGCCGAGCTGCCGCTCCAGGGTGCGTATCTGGCCGGTGACAGCGGGCTGGGAGAGCCCGAGCAGCCCGGCGGCGCGGGTGAAGGACCCGGCGCGGTGAACCGCGACAAAGGTGCGTAAGAGGGCCAGATCCATGCGGTTCCCCTCGCCTCGTCGCGCCCCGCACGCATGCCAACTATAAATATGCCGATAGGTCCATGTCGCTACTGTGATTGGACACTGACGCTGAGTCAACTAGCCTTGTTCGAGCGGTTCTCCACGAGAAGAACCGGGGCGTCTCAAGCCACGAGGGGGGAGGCTTGAGACGCCCGCACAGGCATATCCGCCCGCTTTCAGCCATCCGCCCCGGTGCTTGCCGTGCCCGATGCCGGGTCCGTGCCTGCTGCCAGGCCCGGGTCGGATACCGCGTCCGGGTCGGATGCCGTATCGAGCGCCCGCAGCACATCGGCGAGCAGATCGTCCGCGTCCTCCACGCCCACCGAGAACCGGATGAAACCCTCGGGCACCGCGTCGCCGCCCCACCGTCCGCGCCGCTCCGCCGTGGAGCGCACCCCGCCGAAGCTGGTGGCGTCGTCCACCAGCCGCAGCGCGGTCAGAAAGCGCTCCGCGTGCTCCTTGTCCGGCAGGGTGAAGGAGACCACACAGCCGAAGCGCCCGCCGCGCATCTGCCCGGCCGCCACCTGGTGGGAGGGGTCGGTCGGCAGTCCGGGGTGGCGCAGCCCGGTGATCTCGGGGCGGTCGCGCAGCGCCTCGGCGAGGGCCAGCGCGGTCGCCGCCTGGCGGTCGACGCGCAGCTGGAGGGTGGCCAGGGAGCGGTGGGCGAGCCATGCCTCCATGGGGCCGGGGATCGCGCCCACCGTCTTGCGCCAGGCCCGCACCTCCGCGGTGAGCCGGGGATCGCGGCAGGTCACATAGCCGAGCAGCACATCGCCATGGCCGGTGAGCGCCTTGGTGCCGCTCCCCACGGCGAAGTCGGCGCCGAGCTCCAGCGGGCGCTGGCCCAGCGGGGTGGCGAGGGTGTTGTCGACGGCGACCAGCGCGCCCCGGGCGTGCGCGGCCTCGGCGAGCCGGCGGATGTCGCAGACGTCCAGTCCGGGATTGGACGGGGTTTCCAGCCACAGCAGCTTCGTCCGGTCGCCCAGGGTCTCCAGGGCGGTCAGCTGGGCGTCCTCGCCGGTCGGGGCGGTGCGCACCGTGACTCCGTAGCCCGTCAGCCGCTCGATCAGCGCCGGGAGCAGCTGATAGCCGTCGGACGGCAGCACGGCCGCGTCGCCCTGGCGCAGCTGCGACAGCAGTACGGCCGAGATCGCGCCCATACCGGAGGAGAAGACGACCGTCTCGGCGTCGGTGCCCGGCGACTCCAGCTCGCTGATCGCCCGTTCCAGCAGGGACCAGGTGGGGTTGGCGTCCCGGCCGTAGGTGTAGGGGCCGACGGGGTCGCCGGGGAGGTGGTAGTGGGCGGCGAAGACCGGGCCCGGCAGCGTCGGCTCGTACGCCTCGGCCTCGGGCAGTCCGGCCCGTACGGTGCGGGTGCCGTCGCCGGTCATGCGGGTGCCGTCGCCGGTCATGCGGATTCCTTTCCCGCGCCCGGGCCATCGGCGGCCGGCGCGTTCTCGGCACTGACGCTCTCCACGGCCTCCGCCGAGGCGTCGATGGCCTCGGCGACCGCGTCCAGCAGCCCGCCGCTCGCGGCCTCGACCATCTCCATGCACTCCTCGAAGTCGTCCAGCCCGCCGAAGTACGGGTCCGGCACATCGAGGCCGCCCAGCGCGTCGTGGTCCGCGTCCGGGTCGTAGCTCCGCAGCAGCCGCACCTTCGCGGCGTCGTGCGGGGTGGGCGCGAGCGCCCGCAGCTCGTGCATATGGCCGCTGTCCAGTGCGATCACCAGATCGAGGCGATCGAACCACTCGGCCCGGAACTGGCGCGCGATGTGATCCTGCTCATAGCCATGGGCGGTCAGTACGTCGATGGCGCGGCGGTCGGCCCCGTCGCCCTCGTGCCAGGGCCCGGTGCCCGCGCTGTCCACCTCGACGAGGCCGTCCAGCCCGGCCTCCGAGGCATGGGCGCGGAAGACGGATTCGGCCATCGGCGAGCGGCATATGTTGCCGGTGCAGACAAAGCAGACACGGTAGGGCGACGGGTCTCTCATGCCTTCCATCATCTCCGGCCGTGATCAGTCCTTGTCATCGGGCAGTACGACATGCAGGGCCCACGCGACTATGGAGACGATCAGGCCACCGAGCACCGCCGTGCCGAAGCCGTCGACCTCGAAGCTCAGGTCGAGCTTTCCGGCCAGCCAGGAGGTCAACAACAGCATCAGGGCGTTGATCACCAGCGTGATCAGCCCGAGGGTCAGGATGAACAGCGGGAAGGCCAGCAGTTTGACGATCGGCTTGACCACCACGTTCACCACGCCGAAGACCAGCGCCACGAGAATGAGGGTGAGCGCTTGGCGGCCGGTGTTGTCACCGGTCAGCGTGATGTCCTTGAGCAGCCAGATGGCGACACCGAGGGCGCCGGCGTTCGCGATCGTCTTGACGAGAAAATTCTTCATGGTTGAGATCGTCGCAGACAGGCCCCTGCGCAGGCAGGGGCACCGTAGGCATGGGTCAGGCAGGGGTGGAGAGGCGAATGAAGGCGTTCCGGCTGGATGAGCTGGAGGCGGAGCGGGCCGCGAACGACGGCGCGTATCTGCAGTTCCTGCGCGAGCGGAACATGTCCGTGGGGCTGTACGCGCTGAACGCGGGCCAGGCCGACCCGCAGTCGCCGCACGGTCAGGACGAGGTGTACGTCGTGATGAGCGGCCGGGCGTCGGTCACGGTGGGGATGGAGACGACACAGGTGGGGCGGGGCAGCGTGGTGTACGTCCCGGCGGGCACGGCGCACAAGTTCCACCACATCACCGAGGACCTGAGGGTGCTGGTGGTGTTCTCGCCGCCGGAGGGCTGAGGCCGTCCCGGGGCCTGATGCCGCCGGGGTCGGCGAGCTGCCCCCGGTCCGGGGCTTGTCCATCGCGGAGCCGATGTGTGGCAGGCCGGTCCCGTAGGGGTCCGGTCAGGGGAGGACGGGGGGCGTGGGCCGCCCGCGCGCCTCCGTCCCGTCCTAGCATCGACGGCAGGGAAGACCGGCCGTCGGCGTCCGGACCCACGGCTCGGAGAGAAAGCAGGGAGTTACGTGACCACGAAGGGGATATTCCAGGGCTTGCCGTGGTGGGTGACCTGGATCGCGATACCGGTCCTCGTCCTCGCCGTGTTCGGCGGCCTGGTCATGAGCGTGATCGGGTTCGTGGTGAGCCTCGTATTCAAGGCGCTGCTGCTGGTGGTGCTGATCGCCGGGCTGATCTACGTCGTACGGAAATTCACTTCCTGACCCGCCCCGCGGCGCTCGCCGCGTCACCCAGGGCCTGACGCGTCCCCGCGGGCCCTGCGCACCCCACCGCGCGCGGATACGCCGCGCGAGGGACACCGCCGGGGCGGGAGCACCGCCCGGCGCCACCCCTGCCGTTACAGTGCGAGTCCTCGGCGTTCTTCCTTCGGCGTCTGCCTCGCAACAACACCCCGGGGGTGCCTGTTGACGACAGCGATCTTCGATACGGCCGGTGCGCCGGCCCCGATCTCCCGCCCACCGGGCCCGCGCCGTCCGCGCCGCCCGGCCCCGCGGGTCTCCTCACGGCAACACTGGCCATTTTCGTTCCCTCACACGAGGCAAACCGACTCCGCACCGCAATCGAGTCGCTACGCTCCAGAGTCGGCGAAGCGCAAACAACCCGGGGCGGCGAACGATGCGTGAGATGCGTGACACAGTTCAGGCGGAAGTGACGATGACCTTCCTGGTCTCGCAGGATCTCTCCTTCCGGATCCCGGTCGAGCTGTCCTACGACAGCAGCGATCCCTATGCCGTCGAGATCACCTTCCATTTGCCCGGTGACGCGCCGGTGAGCTGGGCTTTCGCGCGGGAGCTGCTGCTGGACGGGTTGAGCAGACCCACCGGCGAGGGGGATGTGCGTATCGCCCCCGCCTCTCCCGAGGGGCTTTCGGACGTCTTCATCAGACTCCAAGTGGGTTGTGAACGGGCGCTGTTCCGGGCCGGGGCCGCTCCTCTGGTGGCCTTCCTCGACCGGACGGACCGAGTGGTGCCTTTCGGCCAGGAGCCGGCGGCCTGTGACCCGGTCGGCGATCTCGATGCCGAACTCCACCGGATACATGCCGTGGACCGGTAAGCGGTGTTTGAGCCGGTTGCGGGGCGGGCCGAGGGCAG
>NZ_JBHYVB010000077.1:6802-39524 GCF_042750115.1 Streptomyces sp. NPDC059455 | reverse complement strand
GCCGCCCCCCCCCCGCGGCCCCGTGGGGGGGCGTCGGGGCGCGCGCGGGCGCGCGGGCGCCGGGCCCGGACTCCACCCCCCACCACCCCCCCGGCCCCCCCCCCAGGACCGGTACGCGGGCTGAGAGCCGGATGCGGGGCGGGCCGAGGGCAGGTGTCCGGTGTTGTGCCGTGGCCGGGCTGACGGGCAGCGTGCCCGTCGGCTCAGCGCCCCTTCGCCTCAGCGCCCCTTCGCCCGGCGCCGCCGCCCGCGTCCGCCCCGGCCGGTCCGGGCCGTCTGGACCGCCTGGGCGCCGCCCGCGTCGGCCACCCGCTCCGCGCCGCCGTCCGCCGCCGGGGCGCGGTCCGCGGAGACCACGAGCACGGCCAGCGCGGTGGTCACCGGCACCGAGGCGACGAGCCCGATGCTGCCCACCAGCGTCCGTACGATCTCCTCCGCGACGATCTCGCTCGTGGCGACCGTGCCCACCCCGCTGTCCGCGATGGAGAACAGCAACAGCAGCGGAAGCGACGCGCCCGCGTACGCCAGCACCAGGGTGTTCACGACGGAGGCGATGTGGTCCCGCCCGATCCGCATCGCCGCCCCGTAGAGCTTGCGCCGGGACGTGCTCGGGTCCGCTTCCCTCAGCTCCCACACCGCCGAGGTCTGGGTGACCGTCACATCGTCCAGCACGCCGAGCGAGCCGATGATCACGCCCGCGAGCAGCAGCCCTCGTATCTCGATGTTCGGATAGAGGCCGTGCACCAGCCCGGTCTGGTCGTCCGTGTTGCCGGTCAGGCTCGCCCAGCTGATGAACAACGAGCCCAGCACCCCGATCAGCAGCAGTGACACCAGCGTGCCGAGCACGGCGACCGATGTACGCGCCGTCAGCCCATGGCACATGTACAGCGCGAGGAGCATGATCGCGCTACCCCCGACGACCGCGACCACCAGCGGATTGGAACCCTGGAGTATCGCCGGGAGGATGAACAGCGTCAGCACCCCGAAGCTGATCGCCAGCGCCACCAGCGCGAACACCCCGCGCAGCCGCCCCACCGCCACGACCGCGAGCGCGAACAGCCCCGCCAGCAGCGCCATCGGCAGCGACCGGTCGACGTCGGACACGGAGTACTGCAGTTCCTTGGGCGCCTTGGGGGCGTACGCCAGCTTCAGCTCCTGCCCGGCGCTCAAGTGGCGCGAGGCGTTGGGCTGGACGATTTCGGGGAACGTGCGGCCCTTGTCCTTGCCCGAGGTGACCTCGATCGTGGCCTTCTCGCAGACGCTCTTCTTCCCGCCCTGCCCCGGGCTCCCGCTTTGCCCGGGGGCGCCGCTCTGGGCGGCGCCGCCCTGGCCGGGCTCGGTGGGCGCCTGCGGCTGGGCGTTCACATCGGCGCAGTTCACCTCCTCGATCTTCACCACCCGTCCGGCCACGGTCGTCTGGTCGAAGCCGAGACCGCTGCGGCCGTGCGCCTTGTGGTCGGGCGTGCCGCCCGGCCAGAGCACGATCAGACCGGCCACGACGGCGACGGTGAAGGGGATGAGCACCGCCGCGATGATCTTGCGGAGACGCGCGGAGACAGGGGTGGCGGGGCCATGGCCATGGGAGTGGCCATGGGAATGTCCGTGGCCGTGGCCCTGCGCCTGATCGGAGCGGTGGGGCTGCTCGGGCGGGTGGTCCTGCTGGATGGTGGTCACGACCGCATCATCGCAAGAGACGTGGGCCCCCTGTTCAGCGCTGTGGATAAACCGTTAGCGTGGTGCCGAACCTTTGCAATCGCGGGAGCTCGGAGCACCGGGCTGAGAGGGCGCTGACGCTGAAGCTGCGCCGACCGCTGAACCTGTTACCGGGTAATGCCGGCGTAGGGAGTGGGTCTCATGACTCAGCAGGATGCATCATCGCGCGCCGAGACGGCCGAATTCGGCTGGCATAAGGGATATGTCACGGGTTCGCGCCCGGACCTCCAGGTCCCGGTCCGCCGCGTGCACCTCACCAACGGCCAGGACGTGACGCTGTACGACACCTCCGGCCCATACACCGACCCCACCATCGAAACGGATGTCCGCCGCGGCCTGGCGCCGCTGCGGCAGAACTGGATCGTCGCCCGCGGCGACACCGAGGAGTACGCGGGCCGTCCCGTCCGCCCCGAGGACGACGGGCTCAAGCACACCTCGCCCCGCGGCGGACTGCGCAATCTCGACGCGGTCTTCCCCGGCCGTCCGCGCCAGCCGCGCCGCGGCCGCCCGGGCGCCCCCGTGACCCAACTCGCCTATGCGCGGCGGGGCGAGATCACGGCGGAGATGGAGTACGTGGCGATCCGCGAGAACGTCTCCCCCGAGGTGGTCCGGGAGGAGATCGCGGCGGGCCGCGCCGTCCTCCCGGCCAATGTGAACCATCCGGAGATCGAGCCGATGATCATCGGCAAGCGGTTCCTGGTGAAGGTCAACGCCAACATCGGCAACTCCGCCGTCACCTCCTCCATCGAGGAGGAGGTCGAGAAGATGACCTGGGCGACCCGCTGGGGCGCCGACACGGTCATGGACCTCTCGACCGGCCGCAACATCCACACCACAAGAGAATGGGTGCTGCGCAACTCCCCGGTCCCCATCGGCACCGTGCCGCTCTATCAGGCGCTGGAGAAGGTCGACGGCAAGGCCGAGGAGCTGACCTGGGAGATCTACAAGGACACGGTCATCGAACAGGCCGAACAGGGCGTCGACTACATGACCGTCCACGCCGGCGTCCGGCTGCCGTACGTCCCCCTGACCGCCCGCCGCAAGACCGGCATCGTCTCCCGCGGCGGCTCCATCATGGCGGCCTGGTGCCTCGCCCACCACCAGGAGTCCTTCCTCTACACCCACTTCGAGGAGCTGTGCGAGATCCTCGCGGCGTATGACGTCACCTACTCGCTGGGCGACGGACTGCGCCCGGGGTCGATCGCCGACGCCAACGACGAGGCGCAGTTCGCGGAGTTGCGCACCCTCGGCGAGCTCAACCGGATCGCCAAGGAGCATGGCGTCCAGACGATGATCGAAGGCCCGGGCCATGTCCCGATGCACAAGATCAAGGAAAACGTCGACCTCCAGCAGGAGGTCTGCGAGGAGGCCCCCTTCTACACCCTGGGCCCCCTCACCACCGATATCGCCCCCGCCTACGACCACATCACCTCGGGCATCGGCGCCGCGATGATCGCCTGGTGGGGCACGGCGATGCTCTGCTACGTCACCCCCAAGGAGCACCTGGGCCTGCCGGACCGCGATGACGTCAAGACCGGCGTGATCACCTACAAGATCGCCGCGCACGCGGCCGACCTGGCCAAGGGCCATCCGGACGCCCAGGCCTGGGACGACGCGCTCTCCGACGCGCGCTTCGAATTCCGCTGGGAGGACCAGTTCAACCTGGCCCTCGACCCGGACACGGCCCGCTCCTTCCACGACGAGACGCTCCCGGCGGAGCCGGCCAAGACGGCGCACTTCTGCTCGATGTGCGGGCCGAAGTTCTGCTCGATGAAAATTAGCAGAAGCATCACAGAGCAGTTCGGCGGCGACGCCGACGCGACGCCCGAGGAGATCGAGGCGGGGATGCTCCAGAAGTCCAGGGAGTTCGCGGCTGCGGGGAACCGCGTGTACCTGCCGCTAGCGGATTGATCTCCTGCCCGTGCCAGTGAGCGGTGGAGGCTTCCTACGGCTCCCATCGCTCACTGTGTCCCCACCACGAGATCGCACAACACGGTCCGGGCCCCGCTCCATGAGGATGCGGGGCCCGGATCATGTGTGTCGAGTTCAGAATGGAAGCTCGGGTCTGGCGGTGCCTCGTTTGATGGTCATGATCTGCTCGTGGAAGTCACGGGCAGCGGCCTCGCGCGGGTACCTGGCGCGCAGTTCCTTGTCCAACTCGTCGGCGACTAAAAGCAGAGACGGGAGGGACTTGCGGTCGGCTTCGAGGGCCGTCGTGCCCATGCCGATGGCTTCTTCGATCTCGCCCGTGCGGGCGGCGGCGACTCCGAGCGTGAGGCGGGCTTCTGCGGCGCGCATCGGTGAGATCTCGGTGCCGTTGGGGCCGGTGCTGATGCGGATCACTGACCGGGCGTGGGTGGCGGCGCGCTCGTCGTCTCCGAGGAGACGGTACGCGTCCATCTCGTAGAAGTCCCACTTATCCGGGTCAATGATGAAGTGATGTTCCGGATGGTCCGGCCTGGGAAGTCGGTCCAACCTGGCACGCCCGGCGTCGAGGGACTGGCGGACGAGTCGGGCGTCTCCCATGCGCGCGGCGGCGCGTGCCTTGTGGGCGTAGAGCTGGACGCCGACAGAGTGTGTCTGGTCCGCCGTGTGCCCGGCCTCGACAGCATCGAGCATGTCTTGCCAACGGCTCTGTGTCAGGGCGAACCACGCTTCGATCTCCCACGCCCAAGCCTTGATCTCGCTGTGCCCTGCCTCCTCGCCTATCCGGAGTGCGGCGGCCTTGCTGAGATTGGCGGCCTCGCGCTGGCCCCGGTCGTACTGGACGCACGCGTTCAGCAGGAACAGCCATCCGGTGTCCACGAGGAGTTCCCGGTGCTGGCGGAGGGTCATCCGGCCTTCGAGCTGCTTGGTGACGTATTGCAAGCCGTTCCGGGTGCGGTCGTGCAGGTAGTCGGCATCGGCGTAGGGGTAGGCACGGGCCAGTTGGTCGATGCCTTCCTCGATCGATTCCAGGGCCGCGCTGTTGATGCTGGACATCTCCGTGCGTCGCAGCATCTCCGCGATGTCCCAGATGCCAGCGCCCCCCTGTGAGATCAGGGTGCTTGGATCTTCCAGGTGAGTGGTCCTGGCGGGTCGCTCCAGCTCCCAGGGGCGCGGGGCGACTCCCGCGAGGTGACCGGGGATGCGGAGACCGTCCACCACTTCAAGGATCTTGTGGAACTGAGTGATCCGTGGGCGAACGCCCTTGCCGTCGGTATCGGGCCGGGCCATTTTGCCGATGTGCTCGCGCTTGTAGCCGACGGCCTCGGCGATCTTGGCGTAGCTGATGTTTCCGTGGATCTTGGCCAGTCTGAAGACTTCGCCGAAGTCGTGGTTGGCGATCGCCGACCGCACGTCCGCGCGCTCTAGTACATGAGGCGGCAGAGCTGCCGGTGTCGGTGCAGCTTCGGTCATCTCACTTCCCCATCGTGATTGACCTACGTCTCTTCTGGTCCGATCTTCGTTCTGATCTGTGTGCCCTCTCGTCTCGCGAGTGTACCCACGAGGGGGGTCCCCAAGAGGGGGGAGCGACGGCCGGGACCTGGGGTGCAACCTCGGGTCACCCTGCCGGGAGGGTCTCGGCAGATGTGATCAGAGACGGCGGTCCGTGTCGTGAACGCGAGGGAAGCCCGGCAACGTGACCACACGATGCATAAGCGGCCTCGTTTACTGCCGTGGCCGAACACGGCAGGGCGGCCCTGTTACCTGGTGACGGATGACAGCGACAGTCCGCTGTCGCAACTGGCTGACGAGATGGAGGCAGTACAACTCCACACTGCATCCGAACTCCTGGGTCGCGCGGGCATGTTGCTTGCTGATCCCCAAGCGGGCGAGGTTGAGATGCGGTTCTTGGTCAAGCGCCTGTGTGAAGGGCTGCGGGACACACTGAGGGTCGCCGAGAGCCGGGGTGGGCGGCTGCCCGCCTTATCTGACGGTGAGCCGGACGATCGCCCCGATGGCCCTTCTGCGCATGAGGGCGGGAGGCCGAATGAGTAGGGCTCTGCCCGGGGCCTCGAAGGAGTGGCACGTCGGTCCCGTGCCGGGGCTGGGTCTGCGCCGTGAAGAGGACGGCCACCTTGTGCTGCCTCTGGCAGTGGCCCGCTGCGGAAAGCACCTCGCGCTTGCGCCGCTGGTGCTGACGGTGGCGGAGGCAGAGCAGTTGCATGCCGCCTTGTGTTACGCGCTCGGCGGCGAGCCCGCGCCTGAGGACGCGCCGGAGTGCCGTAAGCCGGTCCGTTACCCGGGCGGCCGACACAAGTACTGAGGTCGGTTCGGACGGAATCACGCGCAACAACTGAAGAAGCAACACCGGACCACCCCTCCGCCTGGACAGCTCGGGGTGGTCCGGCTGGGGATCGATCACGAACCCCGGTGCCGATGGTACCGGGGTCGTCGTCGTGCTCCCGCTCGACGTGGCCCGGTCGCTGATTGCCAGTTGGCTTGCAGAGAAAGGGACTTGACCAAATGTGCGGCCCAGGGGACGACGGGTTCGAGGGAGAAGCGGCAGACCTGGAGGCGGGGATATGGGTGCGCGGAGTGGACTACCTGAGCGGCTGGCGGGACGCGCGGGAAGCGACGGCCGAGCTGGGCGACGCGCTGAGCCTCGTCGGCGTGGAGACGGCAGGGCTGCGGCTGCGTGCCGCCTCGGGCACGGACGGCTCCGGGATGGTGCGGTTGGAGTTGTCGGCAGCGTCGGCGCGTGAGGTGGCGATGCTGGCGCGGGTGACGGCGGCCCGGCTGGGCAGGGCGGGGTGATCGGGGTGGCCGGTGGCAGGCGTGCGGTGCTGGATCGGCGCGCTGTGGGCACGCCGCCGGCCGTAGCGGATTTTGGGCGGGAGCTGCCACGGGGCGAGAGAACAGGGGGCCTTACGCTGGCCCGGCGAATCGGGCGGGTCTGTGGACCTGCCCGCGTTTGCGACCGATCGGCCCCCTGTTCTTGGAGGCTCGCCCCGTGGTGGCTGCCTAAAATCCGCGTAGGCCGTCGGCCCCAGCCACAACGCCCCCGCTCCGGACGGCGGTCGGCACCTCGGCGAACGATCACGGGTGCGCTGGGAGTGCGGGCGGTGGACGTCCGCCGGGACCGGCGGCCACGCCGCAGCCCGGCGGGGCGGCCAGACCGCCCGGCGCGCCGCAAGGCGCGCCCTTGAGTAAGTGAAGACAGGTTTCGACAGATCGCCGGATCTCGGATGCAGAGAGGGCAGCGTGAACGGGCCCTTGCCGGTAAGTGGTTGCTGGCACTGGCTTTTATAGGCGTAGCGAAATTAAGCGATGACCAGGCGTTTTCACGTCATAGCGTAAGGGTTCCGCTATGCGCCTTAGGGAAATGAATCTCATTATCCAGATCTCAGGATTCCATTGCCGTCGTAAAAGTCCTCACCGGTGGAGCGAATAATTCCTCTCCCGTCATAGAATGACTCACCCGCGGATCTCTTGATCATCTTGTAGTCATAGTAGTCTTCCCCCGTGCTCCTGAGGATTCCATTGCCGTCATAGAATGATTCGCCTGGGGATCTCATGATCATTCGGCCGTCATAGTAATTTTCGGTTCGGGAGCGCATGATCACACCTCCTGCATATCAGGCATGCCTCAAGTGGATCCTATTGATGCGCTGTAGTTACCCAGGGCGGTAGCCCACTTTCGCTGAAATCGAAGCGATGCCTGCGTCCATGTCTTTTCGTCGAGTCGGTACGATAGATCCGCTAGGAGATTCCGAATCCTTTGCGTGAACTGTCTGCACTGCTCCGCATTGGACAACTTGATCGCATACTTCCGGTGCAAGGCGTTTACATCAGAGAAGTCGAGTGGCGGTATGACCAGCGGAGCAAAGCGCACTCCCGCACGTCCTTTGGTCTGCTTCTGAGACTGTCGATGACGGGCGATGGCATAGCCGACCTCCATCAGACAGTGAGGACGGGTGAGGTATGACTTTGTCATGATTTCGATAAAAATCTGCGCCCTGTCAAGGTGGTCGTATATTTGTCTTAGGTCATCTTCCCCTAGTTCCATGGCTTGTATGGAGTAAGAGCTGCAGAAGAAATTGGCGGTGCCAATCCCGGCCCTCGTAAAAAAATCACAGATGGCTTCGGTTAGATGCGCGTCAGGGTCTGACGTCGAGTGGCTGACGAAGATGAAATCGTGCATCGAATACACGCCCAATTCTCTTGCCGCTAGAGATGTCACGTTTCCAGCCACCGCGTGACCATTCCTACTACCTGCATACACGAGGGGGTTCTTGATCGCATGCTGAGCGGCCCTCAATGTGGGGCACCCCTACGCCAAAGCGCAGCGCCCGGTCCTTACCAGTAGTCGTTCGCCTCACGGCGTTTCAACGGCATGTAGTAGGCGGAGGTTATCGCTGGTGACGCGGTAGCCGAGTTGGGCGCGGTCGGCGCTGGCGCGGAGTTCTTCGAGGATCAGCGGGCGGTCGTCCGTGCCGTGGGTGACGCGGGCGGTGTGGAGGATCGGGGTCGCGTCCGGGATGTCCAGCGTGCTGCGCTCGTCGGGCAGCGGCATGCGGGCGCTGACGGTCTCGTGCCAGGTGAGCTTGTGCCCCGCGGCAGTGAGAACGGCATAGATCTGTTCCGGCTCGGTGTCCGGCGCTTCGGCTAGCTGCTCGGCCTGGTCGGCGGTGGCGAACGGGATCAGCACGCTGTGCAGGGCGCGGGTTCCGGTGTCGGGGTCGGTCAGCAGCCGGTCAACGCCGAACAGTGCTTCCCCCTCGGCGAGTCCGAGCAGTGGGCCCGTGATCGCGGTCGTCGCGGTGCGGTAGATGGCCGGAGCCTCGGCCTGCTCCCACGCGTGGTGGCCGGTGCGGAAGGTTGTACCGCTGCGGGTGATGGTGCGCTCGATGGTTACCGCCGGGGCGGGCAGGGCACGGACATAGCTGCCCTTGCCGTGGATGACCTCGATCAGTCCTTCGGCACGGAGTGCGGCGATGGCCTTGCGGACGGTGGGGCGGCTGACCTTGTAGCGCTCGATGAGCTGGGCCTCTGAGGGGAGCGGGCTCCCGGGCTTGTACTCGCCTGCGGCGATGCCGCTGCGGATCTCGGCTGCAACCTGCTGGTACAGCGCTCCGGGCCGTTGGATCTCTCCCATGCCTGGCTCTCCTCGTCACCTGTCGTGTGCGGTTCTGACGTGAGCTGATGTCACTCGTAAGCATAAGTACTTGCCTCCAGCCGTCAAGACAGGCATAGTCGGAACTCGTAAGCACGAGTGACGTCACGTGACGTGTGCGTCTCGACTGGCCAAGGAGGCCCACAACCCATGCAGTCCATACCTGTGGACACATCCCGGCTCGGCGTACTGCGGTGCGCGGTCGGGCCCGAACCGAAGATCGCGGATTTTGAGAGCAAGGAGGTCAAGAAGGACCGGGATGGCAACACGGTCTACACCGTCGCCGTGACGGTGCGGCAGGACGGGCGTCGCGTCTCGGTGATCGAAATCGCCGTCCCCGGAGAGCCCAAGGGAGTCGTGGAGGGCTCTGAGGTGCGGGTGACGGGCCTGGAGGCGTTCGCCTGGGCCATGGGCGACCGTCACGGCATCAGCTTCCGCGCGTCGGCCATCACCCCTGTACCGGCCTCGTCGGCAACGACCTCGGCGGGCAAGGGCGGTGGTGCCTGATGAGTCAGCTTCTCCTCCCTGCCGTGCTGGTGGCGCTGGCCTGGACGGTTGCGCTCGCCACCCGTCGGCCGGAGCGGTGGCCTCACTGGCGCTGGTACCTGGCCGGGTATCCGCGTACCGCGCTGCGGGTGATGGTCACCTGGCGCAAGGTCGCTCACCTCAATGACCTCACCGTCTCCCACCAGTCCAATCGGCGCCTGCTGGGTGACCTGGCGGTCAAGGGCGACCCCTTGCGCACCCATGCCCCGCGCTGCTCCATCCCCCGTCCGACACCAAACGGGCTGTCGGTGCGGGTGCGGCTGCACGCGGGTCAGACCCCGGCCCCGTTCCTGGCGGCGGCTGAGGCATTAGTGCATGCCTGGCGGGTGCACGCGGTGCGGATCGTCTCCCCCGAACGCGGCATCGTCCTGATCACCGCGACGGCCCGTGACCCGCTGGAACACCCCGACCGGCCCACGGGTGAGGTGTCGGCGTCGCTGCTGTCGGCGGTGGTCGGCGCACTGGAAACCGGTGGGGCGTGGGTGATGGACTTCCGCCGGGTGCCGCACTGGCTGATCGTCGGCGCGACTCGGACGGGCAAGTCCACGCTGATCGCCCGGCTGATCACCGAACTCGCTCCGCAACCTGTCGCCATCGTGGGCATCGACTGCAAAGGCGGCATGGAACTGGGCCTGTTCGAACAGCGGCTCTCGGCCCTGGCCACCTGCCGCAGCCAAGCCGTCGCCGTACTCGGCGCGCTGGTGGTCGACGTTCAGGACCGCATGCGCACCTGCCGTGCGGCCGGGGCGCGCTCCATATGGGAGCTGCCGGAGAAGGAACGCCCGGTGCCCGTGGTGGTGGTCGTAGACGAGATGGCCGAGCTGTACCTGACCAACGGGACCAGGGAACAGCGGGCGGAGGCTGAGCAGTGCTCGACCGACCTGCTCCGCCTGGCGCAACTCGGCGCAGCACTCGGAGTGCATCTGGTCGTGGCCGGGCAACGCGTCGGCTCCGATCTCGGACCGGGAGTGACAGCACTGCGGGCTCAGTTGAGCGGCCGTGTCTGCCACCGGGTCAACGATCCGGGGACGGCTGAGATGACCCTGGGTGATCTGAACAAGGATGCCGTGGCGGTGGCGCAGTCCATCGGGGAGGCCGAACAGGGCGTCGCCGTGACCACCGGTGATACGGGCGGCTGGATGCGCGGGCGGTCCCACCTGACCACCCCCGCTGAGGCCCAAGTCACGGCGGCTGAGTACGCGGGGCTGGCGTTCCGCCTGGCTGGGGTTGCCCGTGCTCTGCAAGACCTGGACGGCGGTGAAAGCGCATGAGCGAATCCGCCGCTCTTCCCCTGGCGCTGCTGTTCGGGCTCGCCACGGTCCTGCTCATCCGCTCCCGCGAGGTGCGGTGGTGGGAAGCGCTGTTGATCGGCCTGTTCGGCATGTACCTGGGCCAGACACCGGTCATCTTCACCGCCGATGGCCTCGTGAACTGGCTCCTGTCCGGCTTCGCCCACAACGGCTAGACACCCTCGGGAGGCCCCACCAGATGCCCATGCGTCGTGTTCGCTGCCCTGTCTGCAAGGGGGAGCGTTACCGCAGGACCCGCACCGGCCGTCGGCGGCGCTGCCGCTGCTGCCGGGGCACCGGCACCATCCGCTAACCCACCCGACCTGCTCACGAACGGAGTGATCGCCATGGACGACACCCACCCATCCACATCCGTCCGTGCCGCTGCGGCGGCCCACCCTGGGAGGTCCCCACCATTACCGCCGAGATCACCTCGGCTGACAGGCGCGCCGTGCTCGACCGTGCGGCGCGCCTGCGTCAGCTCTCCGAAGTTGACCGAGACTTGATCCGCCTCGTCCAAGACCCTCGCTTCGGCCGCTGGATAGAGCAGATCACCGCTACCGGCGGCTGTGCCCGCCCGATCCACCTCACCGGCTCCACCACCACCCGCGACACGTTCACGGGCGAGGTACTGCACCACTACGACACCCGGAACGAGCCTGGCGAACGGCTCATGATCCGCTGCCGCAACCGCCGCCAAACCGTCTGCGCCCCCTGCTCCCGCCTCCACGCGGGCGACACCTTCCACCTCGTGCGCGCCGGACTCGTCGGCGGCAAGACCATCCCGGTGGACGTACGCGAGAGGCCCCGGCTGTTCCTCACTCTCACGGTCCCGAGCTTCGGCCCCGTCCACCACGTCACCGCCGACGGCCGGCGCTGCCGACCTCGACGCGATGGCGGAGAGTGCGAACACGGGCGTCCTCTCGGCTGCCCGGCCGTCCACGACGCAGACGACCCGCTCACAGGCCAGCCGATATGCCCCGACTGCTACGACTACCCGGCACATGTCCTCTGGCATGCGCACGCGGGACGGCTGTGGAAGGCGTTCACCGACAACCTCTACAACCACCTCGCTGCCCGAGT
Source organism: Streptomyces sp. NPDC059455 (assembly GCF_042750115.1). Classification (NCBI taxonomy): domain Bacteria; kingdom Bacillati; phylum Actinomycetota; class Actinomycetes; order Kitasatosporales; family Streptomycetaceae; genus Streptomyces; species Streptomyces sp. NPDC059455. Next base: position 27,794 of record NZ_JBHYVB010000077.1, on the reverse strand, counting down.
CGGCCGCACGCGTACCGGCCTGCGGCGCAGCCTGCGCATCTCCTACGCCAAGGTCGCCGAGTACCAACAGCGCGCGGCGGTGCACGTCCATGCTGTGGTGCGGCTTGACGGTGCACGCGGGCCGGATGATCCGCCCCCGGCCTGGGCAACGGCCGACGTGCTCACGCCCGTGGTCCGCACCGCCGCTGCGGCCGTACGCCTCCGCACCCCCTACAGCGCGACCCTAGGGGAACACGAACTGCGCTGGGGCGCCGAACTCGATGCCCGGCCGCTCCGGGCCTTCGGCAGCGGTGAGAGCCTGGCCGATGACGCGGTGGCCGCGTACGTCGCCAAGTACGTCACCAAAGGGGCCACCGACACCGGGGCCGGACTCGATCACCAGATCACCAGCCCAGACGACATCGCGGCGGCCCCCGTGTCGGCACACGTTCGCGCCCTGATGTACGCCTGCTGGCGCCTCGGCGGCCTGGCCGAGCTAGAACCGCTCCGGCTGCGCGCCTGGGCTCACACACTCGGCTACCGGGGGCACATCCTCACTAAGTCACGCGCCTACTCCACGACGTACGCGGCACTCCGCGCTGAACGCGCCAACCACATGGGTCACGCCGACATCCCCGCGGCGGTCACCGAACGGAACTGGCGCTACGTCGGCTCCGGCCACACATCCGGTGCTGCACTCGTCGCTGCCGGAATCGCCGAGGACATCGCCCAGAACCGCGCTGCCGCTCTCGAATTCCTTCGGTCTGGGGGTGATGCTGTCTGAGCACTCCTCCGAGGAAGCCGAGCAGAGTGGATAGGGAACAGGCGGCAGTACGCGTGTGGATCGACCGACAGCTTTGCGAGTCTCCCCCACTCACCGATGATCAGCTACGGAGCGTGGGGGAGATCCTCGGACTTCAGCTCATTCGGAGGTCCGCCACACAGGCTTGAGCAGATCCGGATCGAAGGTCTTGTTGCCCTTCCCGCCCGGTACGGCGATCACGGCACTCAAGACCTTCTTGATCGCCTCACGCTTCTGCGTGAGCGTCTTCGACTTCCACGACTTCCTGACGTCCTCTTTGGCCTCTTCGGCCTCCGCCTTCAAAGCCTCGTGCGCCTTCTCGTCGGCGCGCAGTTCCTTGATCCGCCGTTCAAGGACAGGGAGGTTCCGGAAGAACGCCTCATCATCGATGTCCGTGTCTTCGTCATCGTGCCAGCGGCGTTCAAGCTCCTTGCGGCTCTTTAGCGCGCGTTCCAGCGCATCGACCTTGTCCCAGTCCGGTACTTCCTGGGCCTTGGTCGCGGCGTCCCGTTCCAGCTTGGCGATCACCAGTTCCTCGATCGCGTCGTCTGTCCTGTCACCACGCTTGTAGGTCTTGTTGCAGCCACCGTCCACGGTCTTCTTGCACATGTAGGCGTGCTTGTACTTGAGCCAGTCGTTCGCCTTCAGCCCGATCATCTTGTTGTTGCAGACCGTGCCGTCCTCCAACACGTTGCCGCAGCGCAGGATGCCGGTCAGCAGGTACTTGTGGACCAAGCCACCGCGCGGCATGCCAGTTCCGCCACCGCGCTCCCTGATCTTGGCCGTGACGGCAAACCACTGCTTCGGTGTGATGATCGCGTCCCACTCGCCCACGATCGGCTGTTCATCGCCGTCGCGCACAAGCTCACTCTTGATCTCGCGGTATCCACAGAGCCGTGCGTTCATCAAGACCTGCTTGACGGTCTGGTACTGGAAGGGATTGCCCCGGCTCGTGATGAACCCGGCTTCCTTCCACTGGCGCGTGATCTCCGAGATTGAGGCACCCGCGATTACGTCGTGCACAGCCATCCGGATCGCGTCGGCCTCCTCCTGGCGCAAGGTGACCTTGTCGTCCTCCCACCCGAAGGGACGCCACGCCGCAACGGCCTGTCCACGGATGGCCCGGCTGCGGTGGCTGTTCCGGCTTCGGCGCTGTTTCTTCCTCGTCTCGCTGAGGGACATGGCGACTCCGACAAGTCCCTTGATCTCGAACCCTTCGGCGTACAGGTCCTGGATGCCGTTCGAGTCGTGGTAGACGCGGCCCTCGTGTGAGGTGAACGCCTTCAGGTACCGTTCCCAGTCGCTCGGGCGCCGGTACAAGCGGTCGTCGTTCACGGCCATGACGCCGTGGATCGGGTGCCCCTCTGGCGTCGCTCCTGCCGCAAGGTCGGCGAGCAACTGTTCGAAGTCGTCGCGAACAACGCTCTCCTTGCTGGCGCTCTTGTCGTTGTCCGTGTAGCGGTGGACGATCAGCCACCCGAAGCTGCGGGCGCTCTCGGTCATGTCCCGGTGCTGGTCCTCGATGCCGTGGGCGTCCTTCACTCGGCCGTCGAACGAGATCCGCGCGTAGCAGACCACGCACTTTAACTCCGGGTCGGCGGCCAGCATGGCGCGTACTTCCTCGACGGACGGCACCCCCTCGGGTACACCCCGCAGCTTGCTGACGACCTCTTCCCGCTTGCTCACCGTGTTCCCCCTCGGTCCGTTGAACGGGCTACTGGAACGACGGTAGCGCATGTGGAGTTTCTAATAATGCTCTACTCGATGAAGATCTCCCAGGACATCCGCCGCGAGCACGGCGTCGCGATGGACGCGGTGGAGGCGGAGGCTGAGGCAGGCATGGCCCAGAAGTCCAAGGAGTTCGCGGAGGCGGGCAACCGCGTGTATCTGCCGATCGCGGACTGAGGCGCGGACGCGTAGGCCGAGAACGCGGGTGGAACCCGGCAAAGCGGCGCCTGCGGATTGAACCAGGCGATATGCTGCTGGGCGGGTCCGAAGCCGCAACTTGTATTTGCGACTTCGGACCCTCTCCATGCCGCTACGCGGGCGGAAGCTCAGCCACGTAGACCGGGTTGCCGCTGTCCGTCAGCCCGTTCTGACGGATGCAGCGGTGCTTCTGGAGAAAGCGCAGACAGTCGTGCACCCGCTGCCGGGTGAGCCCCGTCTTGGCCGCGAGCGTCTCCAGTGAGTGGCCGACCTGGCCCGCTTCCGCCAGCGTGGGAAGGATGTAGACGGCCACCGCCCACACGTCCTCGGTGATGCTCAGCCGGTCCTTCCACTGTGCGAACAGGTTCTCCGTCCTGAGCCTCAGCTCCCGCTTGTCCGGCTCGGGCTCTGCGCCCGGTCGGCAGCCCAGCGCGTCGAGGATCTGAGACCAGGCCTGCTCGGACCGGTGCAGGGAATCCAGTACCTCCGTATGGAAGCGCTCGGTCCGCATCTCCAGTCGGACGATCGCGTCCATGAGCTCGCTCGGTGGAGTGGGGCGGGAGATCTCGGAGACCTCGAGCGCGTATGAGCCCTCGCGCTGGACGGTGGCGATCACTCTGGAGACCCACTGTTTGAAGGGCAGGCACGCGGGCTTGGTGCAGCCATTCACCAGGAGGATAAGCCCTTCGAGATCGACGAGCTGCAAGTCTCGGCGCCATTCCCTACCTGCGGGAATGCTGAGACTGTGACTTCCAGTCACAGTCTCAAGAGACTCTCGCCGCTCCTCCGGCACATGGTCGAGCAGAGCCTTTCGCGTCGTGGTGTAGCCGAGCTCTCGGCACACATCGGCAGCGGGGAACCAGTGCTCACCGTTGGGCAGGGTCAACCTTCGGACCCGGGCCCCCGTGGCCGCGTAGACGAAGTCGTTGACGTCCATGGCGTCGTGCCGGGCAGACGGGCCCGGCGGTGTGTTGTGTTTGCGCATCGCGCATCACCTCCACCGAGGACGCTAAACATCACCGCCCATCAATTCCCTCGAATAGGCGGAAGTTCGCTCGATCGGCGGGTAATCGGTCAATCCGAGGACAAACCGCTCGTCAGTGCTAGTCCGGCTGGTGCTCCGGCCCGCCGTAGTCGGGGCTGGTGTAGTCCGGGCTGCTGTAGCGGGGGCGGGCCTTGGGGGCTTCGCCGTCGGTACTGAAGCCGGGGCGGCTGTAGCCGAGGTGCGGGGTGCGGCTGACCGCCTCGGGGCTGATCGGGACGTACGCGGAGGGGGACGGGGCGGAGGGGTTGGCCAGGGCCTCGCGGAGGAACGGCAGGATGCCGCGTTCCAGCAGGGCGTCCCGCCAGACCTCGCGCGCGCGGTCCACCTCCTCCAGCCGCTCGCTGCGCGCCTCGCCGCGGATCGCGCTGGAGCCGTTGCGCAGCGCGGTCAGGAGCAGTCCGACGGCGGCGATCAGGATGCCCGCGGCGGTCAGCGCGGCGAAGAACCAGCCCGCGGTGACCATCGGCTGGGCGATGGACGGGGCCGGGTCGAGGACGTTGAGGACGTAGCCGACGATGAGGAAGATGATCGCGGCGGTGCCGGCGAGCACCGGGGCCAGCACGGCGAGCATGGCGACGAGCCCCGCCCCCGCGGCGTCCTGCATCGCACCGGCGAGCCCCACCGTGCCGTCCGGCTGCTCGCGCTGGCCCACGTCCCCGGCGAGCGGGAAGAGCGGGGCGGGCTCGCGCAGTTTGGCGCGAGTGTCGCGGTACGTCTGATATTCGTCGGCCGCGCATGCCGCTATCGCGGTCGATGCCCCGAGCGCCATAGTGCGCAGCTGCTCGGCAGTGAGCCGCTGCCCGATACCTCTGAGGTCCGGGCGACGGTCCGCGGTGCGCAGTGCCTCGTCGAGAACCCGCTCGAACTCCGGGCGGTCCTCGGTCAGCAGGTGCGGAGCGCTTTTCATGGTGCATCCCCCGATGCTCCGTAGGGCCGTGACGGCCGGCTTTCGCCGGGCAGTCGGGCGGAAACGGAGGAGAGCCTGCGACGGATAAGCCGATGGTAGAGCCGATCCGGCGCGGGGTGACAGCAAGTTTCCTGAATTGCTCCCGCGTCGGTGAAACTCTCTATCTGCCCCGGACAGCGTCCGCTGAATCCTCAGTTCGCCAGGGGAAGTTGAACGACCAGCAGTTTTCCGGCCATGGTGATGCCGCCGTCCATGGCCACGGCGAGATTGTCCGCGTAGACATGCGGGCCCTCGACCGCGGGCGCGCCGCCGTCCTCGCCGTCCTCGGAGCCGACCTCGCCGAGCAGATACGGGATGGGGCTGTGACCGTGGACGACGCGCTCCCCGCCGTAGGTGTCGAGCAATTCGCGGGCCGCCGTGGGCCCGGCGTCCTCGTCGCGGAAGGCGAACCGCTTGGTGAATTTGCGGAACAGGTCCCAGCACTCGTCGGCGTCGCTGCGCTGCAGCGTCTCGGTGACGGTGTCGTTGACGGCCTCGATCGAGTCGCCGTACTCCAGATAGGCGGTGGTGTCGGAGTGGACCAGCAGATGGTCGTCCTCCTCCGCCATCGCGTCCAGCCGGGACATCCACTGGAGGTGGTGGTCCTCGAGCCGCTCCATATCGCTGCGCTGGCCGCCGTTGAGCAGCCAGGCCGCCTGGAAGGAGGCCGTTCCGGCACCGGAGTTGACCGGCGTGTCGCCGAACCGCTTGGCGCCGATCAGCAGCAGCTCGTGATTGCCCATCAGCGCCTTGCAGTAGCCGCCCGCGGCGGCGGCCTCGGCGGAGAGCTGCATGACCAGGTCGATGACGCCGATGCCGTCCGGGCCGCGGTCGGTGAAGTCGCCGAGGAACCACAACCGGGCGTTCCCCGCGGACCAGTTGCCCTTGGCGTCGATCAGGCCCTCGGCGGCGAGCGCCTCGCGCAGCTCCTCGTGGTAGCCGTGGACATCGCCCACGACGTACAGCGGGCCGGGGCCCTCGTCCTGGGCCAGCGGGCCGTCCTCGGGTTCGGGCACCGGGGCGAGCGCCACGGTGGGGCGGTCCTGCGGCGGGACGAGCGGGGTGTCCGGGACGGTGTGCCCCGGGCCCATGACCAGGACCGGGAGCCGCTCGGTCGGGGTGTACTCGGCGGGCAGGGGCGTGGGCGTGTCCGGCGCGGGTGATCCGGGCGCCGGTGCCTCGGGCGCCGGTGCGCCGGGAGCGGGCGCGCCAGGCGCGGGCTCCTCGGGCGCGGGCGCGGGCTGCGGCACGGGCGCCGCGGTGCCCGGCGCGGCGGGCGCGGACCCGGGCGGCACGGCTCCGGGCGCGACCATGCCGGGCGGGGTGTACGCCCCGTACGCGAGCACAGGAGGGATCGCAGCCGTGGTCCCTGCCGTGGCTTCCAGACCGGCCCCCTGAGTCATCGACCCCTCCACCATCACGCCGCCGTGCCACCTTGTGGACCTTGCCTGGTCGACGGCGGTCCGCAGTGTCGTCCGCCCATCATAGGAATGTCCGTGAGGGCTTGTGACGCACCAGGGTGCCGTCAATCGCTGCTCGTTCCTGCTTCGTCGGACTTTTATCCCGGATTGGCCCAGTAGGGGAAGCCCATTGGCCTCAGGTCCTCCTCGGGTAATCCTTGAGTCGCCCTCAGGTCAGCCTCCAGCACGGCTGCGCGGGGCGCTGACCGTCGTACGCGGCGGACGGCGCTGTGAGGACGTCCGCACCATCAATTCGGTGGGTATGACCTGCTCAACGGGCTGGTCGGTGTCAAGGCCCTCGATGGCGTCGATGAGCAACTGGACGACCGCCGTGCCGATCCGGCGGGGTTTGAGTGAGAGGGTCGTGATGGGCGGCTCGGTGGTGCGGTAGACGGTCGATTCGCTGCAGCACACCAGCAGCAGATCGTCGGGGACCCGCAGTCCGTAGCGGCGGGCGGCGGCGAGCAGATCGGTGCCGTTGGGGTCGAAGAGGCCGTAGACCGCGTCGGGGCGGTCGGGGCGGGCGAGCAGCCGGTCGGCGGCGACGGCACCGGCACAAGGATCGTGGGCCGGGTACGCCTCATAGACCGGATCCTGCCCCACCCGTTCGCACCACTGCAGGTACGCCGTGGTGGACAGCCGGGTGTAGGTGTCGGTGGACGTCCCGGTGAGCAGTCCGATCCGGCGGGCGCCGGCCTCGGCGAGATGGTCGAGCAGTCCCAGCACCGCCGCCTCGTGGTCGTTGTCGACCCAGGCGGTGACGGGGAGGGCGCCGGCGGGGCGGCCGTCGCTGACGACGGGGATGCCCTGGCGTAAGAGCTCGGTGACGACCGGATCGTGGTCGGAGGGGTCGATCACCACGGTGCCGTCGAGGGCGACGTTGGACCACACGTCGTGGCGGGAGGTGGCGGGGAGGATGACGAGGGCGTAGCCGCGGGCCAGCGCGGCGGAGGTGGCGGCTCGCGCCATCTCGGCGAAGTAGGCGAACTCGGTGAAGGTGAAAGGTTCATCCCCGTACGTGGTCACGGTCAGGCCGATGAGGCCGGACTTGCCGGTACGGAGCGTGCGGGCCGCTGCGGACGGGCGATAGCCCAGCCGCTCGGCGACCTCGCGGACATGGCGGCGGGTGGCCTCCGGGAGCCGGCCCTTGCCGTTGAGCGCGTCGGAGACGGTCGTGATGGAGACCCCGGCGGCGGCGGCCACGTCCCGGATGCCCGCCCGCCCTAACCGGCGGCCGGCCGACCGGCTCACCTGGTGCTTCCCTGCTGCTGTCATGGCCAGCCGATAGTAGGGCGCGGGTGGGCGGGTTGCGCGATTCCGCCATCGGTATTCGGAAGGCACGTTTCTGCATGAGCGCCTTCCCCAATTCCCTTGGAAGTGAAGCCAGTTGGGGGTTCCACCGGGCCTCTGATCGCCCCTGGCATATCCACGCCTGGTGATTGATACATGTCTCGAAGAGGTCTCAACTCACCTGCACGGGTGATGCGCGCCACGGCGCTCGCCACCGGCGCGCGTGAAAAAGCGGGGCGCTCCCCCCGGTGGGTACGCGGGCGCCGGGGGCGGATACGCGGCGGCGCCCGGCGGGTACGCGAGATGGGGGAATCCTCATAAGGTGTGCAGTATTGCCGTGTGCGAACGCTGTGCACGGCCCGGAACAGGATGGGTCGAGGAGGACTGTCGGTGACCGAGAAGAGCCCCAAGCTGCGCGCCGAGCTGGACGGCATTCCGACGTACAAGCCCGGCAAGCCGGCCGCCGCGGGCGGCCCCCTGGCCTTCAAGCTCTCCTCCAACGAGAACCCCTATCCGCCGCTGGCCGGGGTGCTGGAGACCGCCGCGAACGCCGCCGCCTCCTTCAACCGCTACCCGGACCTCGCCTGCACCGAGCTGATCGCCGAGCTGGCGAGCCGCTTCGACGTACCGCTGGAGCATCTGGCCACCGGGACCGGCTCGGTCGGCGTGGCGCAGCAGCTGGTCCAGTCCACGGCGGGGCCGGGCGATGAGGTGATCTACGCCTGGCGGTCCTTCGAGGCATATCCGATCATCACTCAGATCGCCGGGGCGACGTCGGTGCGGGTCCCGCTGAACGACGCCGAGGAGCACGACCTGGAGGCGATGGCGGACGCCATCACCGACCGCACCCGGCTGATTTTCGTCTGTAACCCCAACAACCCGACCAGCACCGTGGTGCGCCGGGCGGAGCTGGAGCGGTTCCTGGAGCGGGTGCCGTCCGATGTGCTGGTGGTGCTGGACGAGGCGTACATCGAGTTCATCCGGGACGAGCGGGTCCCCAACGGGATCGATCTCTACCGGGACCGGCCGAATGTGTGTGTGCTGCGCACCTTCTCCAAGGCGTACGGCCTGGCCGGGCTGCGGGTCGGCTTCGCGATCGCCCATGAGCCGGTGGCGGCGGCGCTGCGTAAGACCGCGGTGCCGTTCGGCGTCAGCCAGCTCGGCCAGGACGCCGCGGTGGCCTCGCTGCGCAGCGAGGACGCGCTGCGGGAGCGGGTGGACGCGCTGGTCACCGAGCGGGGCCGGGTGTGGGAGGCGCTGACCGCCCAGGGGTGGACGGTCCCGGACTCCCAGGCGAACTTCGTCTGGCTGCGGCTGGGGGAGCGCACGGCCGACTTCGCGAAGGTATGCGAGGCGGCGGGCGTGGTGATCCGTCCGTTCCCGGGCGAGGGGGTGCGGGTGACCATCGGCGAGCGCGAGGCGAACGAGATCTTCCTGCGGACGGCGGAGGCGTACCGCAAGGAGTTCTGAGCCGGGCGGGTCGATCGCCGCCCCCGGCGGGTTGGCCACCGCGCGGAACGGCCGCCGGGCGGAACGCCCCTTTCGGAGCCGTCGAGGGCCCATTGGCAAGGGCCTCGCAAGGGGCTCAACGGCCCTTCCGAGAGGTGCGCAGCATACCCATACGTGTCCCATTCGCCCCCTACCACCCCCGGTGGTAGGGGGCGAAGCCGTGTGCGTATCATTGCTTGTGAATGTGAATACGTTCACAAGCTCGCTCCGCGGGCAGGCACGACCGTAAGGAGAGATTCAGGTGAATCTGGCTCTGGCGCCGGAGACGCTGGCCCGATGGCAGTTCGGCATCACGACGGTCTACCACTTCCTCTTCGTGCCGCTGACGATCTCTCTCGCCGCGATCACGGCGGGTCTGGAGACCGCCTGGGTCCGCACCGGCAAGGAGAAGTACTTCCACGCCACCAAGTTCTGGGGGAAGCTCTTCCTGATCAACATCGCGATGGGTGTGGTCACCGGTATCGTGCAGGAGTTCCAGTTCGGCATGAACTGGTCGGACTACTCCCGCTTCGTCGGTGATGTCTTCGGTGCCCCGCTCGCGATGGAGGCCCTGCTGGCCTTCTTCTTCGAATCCACCTTCATAGGTCTGTGGATCTTCGGCTGGGACAAGCTGCCCAAGAAGATCCACTGTGCCTGCATCTGGATCGTCTCGCTCGGCACGATCCTCTCGTCGTACTTCATCCTGGCCGCCAACTCCTGGATGCAGCACCCGACCGGCTACACCATCGACAAGGCCACCGGAAAGGCCCAGCTCACCGACATCTGGGCGGTGCTGACCCAGAACACCACCCTGGTCGTGGTCTTCCACACGCTGACCGCGGCCTTCCTCACCGGCGCCGCCTTCATCATCGGGATCTCCTCCTTCCATCTGCTGCGGGCCAAGCGCCGCCGGGAGCGCGGCGAGGAGCTGGGCGAGCGGCGGAAGAAGCAGATCGGGGCGATGCGGGCCTCGCTGCGGGTGGGTCTGGTGGTCGCGGTGATCGCGGGGATCGGCACGGCGATCAGTGGTGACCAGCTCGGCAAGGTGATGTTCGAGCAGCAGCCGATGAAGATGGCGGCGGCCGAGGCCCTCTGGGACACCCAGGCGCCCGCGCCCTTCTCGGTCTTCGCCGTCGGCGATGTCAGCAAGGGGCACAACAGCGTCGAGCTGGAGGTCCCCGGGGTGCTCTCCTTCCTGGCGCACAGCAACTTCACCGACTCCGTCCCCGGTATCAACGACATCGCCCAGCGGGAGGCCGACGCCTACGGCGGTCAGCCCGATGACTACATCCCCAGCATCTTCATGACCTTCTGGGGCTTTCGGCTGATGATCGGCTTCGGGATGACCTCGTTCGTCGCCGGGCTGATCGGGCTGTGGACGACCCGCCGCAAGCGGTGGCTGGCGCCCGCGTTCCGCACCGGCGAGGACGAGGTGCCCCGGCTCATGCTCACCAAGAAGAGTGAGATGGGTCCGCTGCTGTCCACCTGGTCCTGGCGGATCGGCATCCTCACGATGGGCTTTCCGCTGATCGCCAACTCCTTCGGCTGGATCTTCACCGAGATGGGCCGGCAGCCCTGGGCGGTCTACGGACTGATGAAGACCGCCGACGCGGTCTCCCCCGGCGTCAGCCAGACCGAGGTGCTGATCTCGCTCGGCGTCTTCACGCTGCTGTACGGGGTGCTCGCGGTGATCGAGGTGCGGCTGCTGACCAAGTACGCCAAGGCCGGACCGGACATCGACGAGAAGCCGCCCGCCAAGGACCCGAAGCTGCGGCTGCCCTCGAGCGGCCCGGGAGGCCGGGGCGGTCCGGGGGGTCCTGGCAGTCCGGACGGCGGGGCCTCCGCCGAGGACGAGGACGCCGACAAGCCGCTGACCTTCGCGTACTGAGGGCCGTAGAGGATCACCGGAGAGAATCATGCACCTTCACGACTTCTGGTTCCTGCTGATCGCCTTCCTGTGGACGGGCTACTTCTTCCTGGAGGGCTTCGACTTCGGCATCGGCGTGCTGACCAAACTGCTCGCCCGCGATCGCACCGAGCGCCGGGTCCTGATCAACACGATCGGGCCGGTGTGGGACGGCAACGAGGTCTGGCTGATCACGGCGGCCGGGGCGACCTTCGCCGCCTTCCCCGACTGGTACGCGACGCTCTTCAGCGGCTTCTATCTGCCGCTGCTGGCCATCCTGGTCTGCCTGATCCTGCGCGGTGTCGCCTTCGAGTACCGGCACAAGCGCCCCGAGGACCGCTGGCAGCGCAACTGGGAGCATGCGATCTTCTGGTGCTCGCTGCTGCCAGCGTTCCTCTGGGGAGCGATCTTCGCCAATCTGGTGCACGGGGTGCCGATCGGCCGGGACGGGAACTACGTGGGCGGTCTGTCGGACCTGATCACGCCGTACGCCCTGCTGGGCGGGGTGGTCACGCTGGTGCTGTTCACCTTCCACGGCGCCGTCTTCGCCGCGCTCAAGACCGACGGGGACATCCGGACCAGGGCGCGGCGGTACGCGGCCCGGCTCGGTCTGGCCACCGTCGTGGTCGCGGTGCCGTTCCTCGGCTGGACGCAGGGCGACAGCGGGAACGCCCGGAGCCTGGTCGCGGTCGTCATCGCCGTACTGGCGCTGGTCGCGGCGCTGATCATGAACCAGCGGGGGCGTGAGGGATGGGCGTTCGGGCTGTCCGGGGTGGCCGTCACGGCGGCCGTCGCGATGCTCTTCCTGGCGCTCTTCCCCGAGGTCATGCCCTCCTCGCTGGATCCGGCGTGGAGTCTGACGGCGGCGAACGCTGCCTCCAGCCCCTACCCGCTCAAGATCATGACATGGGTCGGCGTCATCATGATGCCGCTGATCATGGCCTACCAGGCGTGGACGTACTGGGTCTTCCGTAAGCGCATCGGTACCCGGCACATCCCCGCCGCCCACTGACGCGGGTGCGGTGTTTCACGTGAAACCAATCGACCCCCGACTGCTGCGGTACGCACGGGCCACCCGCTTCTTCCTCGCCGCCTCCGTGGCGCTGGGCCTGGCCGGAGCGGGACTGGTCATCGCGCAGGCGATGCTGATCGCCGAGATCGTGGTGGGCGCCTTCCAGCGGGGCGACGGAGTGACGGCGCTGACGCTTCCGCTGGGGCTGCTGGCGCTGGTCGCCGTCGGCCGGGCGATCGTCTCCTGGCTGACCGAGCTGGCCGCCCATCGAGCCGGTGCGGCGGTCAAGTCGGAGCTGCGGCTGCGGCTGCTGGAGCGGGCCGTACGGCTGGGGCCGAGCTGGCTGGACTCCCAGCGGACCGGTGAACTCACCACCCTCGCCACCCGGGGCATCGACGCGCTGGACGACTACTTCGCGCGCTATCTGCCCCAGTTGGGGCTGGCCGTGGTGGTGCCGGTGGCGGTGCTCGCCCGGATCGTCACCGCGGACTGGATCTCCGCGCTGATCATCGTCGCCACGCTGCCGCTGATTCCGCTGTTCATGATGCTCATCGGCTGGGCCACCCAGTCCCGGATGGACCGCCAGTGGCGGCTGCTGTCCCGGCTGTCCGGGCACTTCCTCGATGTCGTGGCCGGGCTGCCCACCCTCAAGGTCTTCGGCCGGGCCAAGGCCCAGGCCGCATCGATCCGTGCGATCACGGCCGACTACCGGCGGGCCACGCTCAAGACGCTCCGGCTGGCCTTTCTGTCCTCCCTGGCCCTGGAACTGCTCTCCACGGTGTCGGTCGCACTGGTCGCGGTCGATATCGGAATGCGGCTGGTGCACGGCGAGATGGACCTCTTCACCGGACTGGTGGTGCTGGTGCTCGCCCCCGAGGCGTATCTGCCGCTGCGACAGGTGGGCGCGCAGTACCACGCGGCGGCGGAGGGTCTGACGGCGGCGGACGAGGTGTTCGCGGTGCTGGAGCGCGAGCCCTCGGGGGCGGGCGGCTCGCCCGCTCCCGACGCCCGGGATGCCGTGCTGGCGCTGGACGGGCTGATGGTCCGCCACCCCGGGCGCACCGAACCGTCCCTCGCCCGGACCTCGTGCGAGATCCGCCCGGGGGAGACGGTCGCCGTCGTGGGCCCCAGCGGCGCCGGGAAGTCGACCCTGCTGAACGCCGTGCTGGGCTTCGCGGCGCCGCACGAGGGCCGGGTGCTGATCGGGGGCCGGGACCTGGCCTCCCTGGACCCGGAGAGCTGGCGGCGCCAGATCGCCTGGGTGCCCCAGCGCCCGTACCTCTTCGCCGGGACGATCGCGGAGAACGTCCGGCTGGCCCGTCCGGATGCCGACGAGGAGGCGGTACGAGCCGCCCTGCGCGACGCGGACGCGCTGCGTTTCGTCTCCGCGCTGCCGGACGGGATCGAGACCCGGCTGGGCGAGATGGGCGCGGGGCTCTCCGCGGGCCAACGCCAACGGATCGCCCTGGCCCGCGCCTTCCTGGCCGACCGCCCGGTGCTGCTCCTGGACGAGCCGACGGCGAACCTGGACGGCGAGACGGAGGCGTCTGTCGTCGAGGCGGTACGCCGGCTCGCCGAGGGCCGCACGGTTCTCCTGGTCGTCCACCGCCCGGCACTGCTGCCGCTGGCGGACCGGGTGCTGCGTTTGCCGGGTTCGGGGCCGGGTTCGGGCCGGGGGCCCGGGGGCGCCGCTCCAGCTGGACTGGCGGCTCTGCCCGCGGCTGGGCGCGCGTCGGCGGCGGGCGGCGTCCGCCCAGGGCCGACCGTCGCTCTCGGGTCCGCCTCTCGCGGGGACGTCGTCCGCCGGTCCGTCGAGTGTGCGGACGGGCTTACGGATGCCGAGGCGAGCGTGTCCGCGCCGGACGCGGGCGCGGAGGCGCGGACCGGCTCCGGGGCCGCCGGTTCTGGTGGGCTGTCCTCGCTGTCCGCGGATTGGCCCGGGTCGGTGGTGGACGTCGCGCGCGCGGCCGGGCGCCCGCGTGCGGGGGCGCGCGCGTCCGTGTCGGAGGCGTCTGCGGGCGTGGGGCGGACGTCCGCCGCCGCGCACGAGCTGATGGCGGACGACGGATCCGGTGGGCGGCTGGGCGCCGCGCGACGCGGGCCGGATGGTACGGGCCTGGTCACGCCGGATGGTACGGGCCTGGTCACGCCGGATGGCTCCGCCGTGTCGGACGCCGTGAGCGCGTCCCACGGCCTGGCCGCGTCCCACGGCCTGGCCGCGTCCCACGGCCTGGCCGCGTCGCACGGTTCGGCCACGCGCCCCCGCCGGGGTGCTTTGGCGCGGGTGCGGGGGGCCGCGCGTGGGGGTCGGGGGCGGTTTGGGCTGGCGTTGTTGCTCGGGAGCCTCGCCCTGCTGAGCGCGGTCGGGCTGATGGCCGTCTCCGGGTGGCTGATCTCGCGGGCCGCGCAGCAGCCGCCCGTGCTCTATCTGATGGTGGCGGTCACCGCGACCCGGGCGTTCGGGATCGGCCGGGCCGTCTTCCGCTACGCCGAGCGCCTGGTCTCGCACGACGCCGTGCTGCGGGTGCTGGCCGAGCTGCGGGTCGCCGTCTACCGGAGGCTGGAGCGGCTGGCGCCCGCCGGGCTCGGCCGGACGCGCCGCGGCGATCTGCTCTCCCGGCTGGTGGCCGATGTGGACACCGTCCAGGACTACTTCCTGCGCTGGCTGCTGCCCGTCGGCACCGCGCTGACCGTCGGCGCGGCCTCGGTGGGCTTCCTCACCTGGGTGCTGCCCGAGGCCGGGGCCGTGCTGGCGGCGGGGCTGCTGGTGGCGGGGGTCGTGGTGCCCGCCGTGTCCGGTGCGCTCGCGCGGCGCGCGGAGCGGCGGCTGGCACCGGCGCGCGGTGCCCTGTCGGCGCAGGTCGTGGATCTGCTCGCGGGGACGGCCGAGTTGACCGTCGCGGGCGCGCTGCCGCGTCGGCTGGACGCGGTGCGCCGGGCCGACGGGGTGCTCACCCGGATCGCCCGGCGGACGGCGGCCGCCGCCGGTATGGGCGCCGGGCTGTCCGCGCTGGTCTGCGGGCTGACCGTGGCGGCCGCGGCGTGGGTCGGGGTCCCGGCCGTGGCGGACGGCCGGATCCACGGGGTGTGGCTGGCGGTCGTGGTGCTGACCCCGCTCGCCGCCTTCGAGGCCGTCGCGGGGCTGCCGCTCGCGGTGCAGCACCGGCAGCGGGTGCGGCGGGCCGCGGAGCGGGTGTACGAGGTGTTGGACGAGCCGCTTCCGGTGCGCGAGCCCGACGAGGCGGGGCGCGAGGAGGCGCCGAGTGCGCCGTATCCGTTGGTGCTGCGCGGGATCACCGCTCGCCACCCCGGACAGTCCGTCCCCGCCCTGGACGGGTTCGGGCTGGAGTTGCGCCCGGGTCGCCGGGTCGCGGTCGTCGGCCCGTCGGGGGCGGGCAAGACCACCCTCGCCCAGGTGCTGCTCCGCTTCCTGGACACCGAGGGCGGCACGTACACCCTGGCGGGCCGGAACGCCGCCGCCCTGGACGGGGACGCGGTGCGGCGGCTGGTCGGCCTCTGTGCCCAGGACGCCCATGTGTTCGACAGCTCGCTGCGCGAGAACCTGCGGCTGGCGCGCCCCGGCGCGAGCGATGACGAGCTGCGCGCGGCACTGGCCGCGGCCCGGCTGCTGGACTGGGTGGACGGGCTGCCGGACGGCCTGGACACGCTCGTCGGCGAGCAGGGCGCACGGCTCTCCGGCGGTCAGCGGCAGCGGCTGGCGCTGGCCCGCGCACTGCTGGCGGACTTCCCGGTGCTGGTCCTGGACGAGCCCGCCGAGCACCTGGACCTGCCCACGGCCGACGCCCTGACGACCGACCTGCTGTCGGCGACCCAGGGGCGCACCACCGTCCTGATCACCCACCGGCTGGCGGGCCTGGACGCGGTGGACGAGGTGATCGTCCTCGACGGCGGTCGCGCCGTCCAGCGCGGGACGTACGCGGAACTGGCCTCGGCCGAGGGCCCATTCCGCCGGATGCTGGAGCGCGAGGCGGTGGAGGGTGGAGTCCTGGTGGGCGCCGGGTAGCCGGGTGTGGGTGAGTGGGTGAGGGCCTGTCCGGCGCGTCTTGACGCCCGTGGCGGGCTGCTCCCTTTCCCACCCCTTCCCGTGACTGCGGCTCCGCCCCAGACCCCGGGGTCCGGGGGCGAAGCCTCCGCCGCGTGGTCCGCCGGACACTCCGTAGGGACTGTCCGGCGGATCATACGGGGCTGGGACACCTGGTACGGCGCTCCTGCGCTGAGTGCTGGTGGGCGCTGGGCACCCGGGCGTGGGTCGGCGGTTGTCCGGCGGATCTTCGCGGGACCCGCGACGCCTGGCATGCGCGCCCCGGCACCGCCGGGAGGCTTCCCCCCGCACCGGACGCGCGGGCCCGCGGCGTCTGCCGCCGGTGCCACTGGCGAGCGGCCGGGCAGGGGCATGAGCTGCCGCATGGGTTGATCTGGGCCCGTGTGGGCCGCCCTACGGCACGCGGCGGCGGAAGCGGTGCCCAGCGCCGACAACAGGGCGTTTACCTGCGGCATTCATTAGGCTCGACGCATGGCGGCCGCTGCCCCCTCCCCCGACCCCCTGGATGTGGCCGCGGAGGCGACCCGCGGTCTGCGGGGGCTGTCCACCGAGCTCACGGCGCGGCTGCCGCGGCTGCTGGAGGCGATGCGCTCGCTCGGCACGGGGCCGGACGCGCACACCGTCCTCGACCGGATCGTCCGTACCGCGGCCGAGCTGGTTGGCGCCCGCCGCGCCGCGCTCGGGGTGCACCACGCCGAAGGCGGCGCCGCCGTGGGCCAGGGCCTGGCCGATGTGGTCATGTACGGCGTGACGGAGGCCGACCGGGAGCGGTGCGCGGAGCTGCTCCCCGACGCACGCCGCGCCGGAACGCCCTCGGCCGCCGAGCCGCCCGGCCCGTCCCAGCCGTCGGGACCGTCTCAGCCACCAGGCCCGTATCTCACCGTTCCACTGCGCGTCGGTGAGGAGATCTTCGGCGTCCTCTGTCTCGCCGAGAAGCGGGACGGCGGTTCGTTCACCGACTCCGACCGGCATCTGGTCGAGGTGCTGGCGACCGAGGCGGGGATCGCCATCGGCCACACCCGCGTCCAGGGGGCCACTCGGCAGCGCGAGCGCTGGATCGAGGGGTCGGTGGCCGTGACCCAGGCGGTGCTGTCCGGCGGGGCCGGGGACGGACCGGCCGTGGTCGCCGAGAAGGTCCGGGAGCTCGCGGACGCGGCGGTGGGCATCGTGCTGCTGCCGGAGGACGGCGGTGATGGGCTGAAGGCCGTGGCGGTGGCCGCCGATGAGCGGTCCGGGCTGCTGGGCGCGGTGCTTCCGGCCCGTTCCCCGGCCGTCCCGAGGCTGCTGGCCGGGCAGCCGGTGCTCATCGAGGACCCGGCCGCCGACCCGCTGTTCGGCACCGGCGTCCCCGGGCGCTACGGGCCGAGCATGATGGTGCCGCTGAGCAGCGGGGACCGGGTGCTCGGCGTGCTGGCCACCGCGCGGGAGCGCGACGCCGACCCGTTCACGGCCACCGAGCGCTCCCTGGCGGCCCAGTTCGCGGCGCAGGCGGCGGTCGCGCTGGTGCTCGCCGAGGCGCAGCGCGACCGGGAGCGGCTCGCGGTCCTCGAGGAGCGTGACCGGATCGCCCGTGATCTCCACGACTTGGTCGTCCAGCGGCTCTTCGCGACCGGGATGCTGCTGGAGAGCGCGGAGCGCCGGTCGGACGCGCCGGAGGTACGGGAGCGGATCGAGCGCGCCGTCGAGGAGCTGGGCGCCACCATCCAGGAGGTACGGACGGCGGTCTTCGCGTTGCAGCAGACCCCGCCGGAGACGCCGCCCGGGCTGCGCGGCCGGGTACTGCGGGAGGTCAGGGCGGCCGCCGTGCCGCTGGGCTTCCAGCCGTCGCTGACCTTCGTGGGCCCGGTGGACGACCTGATCGTGTCGGTGACCGGTGCCCATCTCGTCGCGGCACTGCGCGAGTCGCTGTCCAACGCGTTCCGGCATGCCCGGGCGGAGCGGATCGAGGTGGTCGTGGACGCCACCGCCCGGCTCGCGGACGGACGGCCGGCGGTCCGGCTGACGGTCGCGGACGACGGGGTGGGCGTGCCCGCGGACGGCCGGCGCAGCGGCCTGGCCAACCTGGTACGGCGGGCCGAGGCGCTGGGCGGATCGAGCACCTTCGGCCCCGGCCTCGGGGAGGACGGCCGCGGCACAGCAGTGGTGTGGGAGGCACCCCTGCCGAGCGAGGACGCCTGAGGCGCCGCCGCTCGGGCCGGTGACCGGGCGTCGTGGGGCGGGGGTTGTCGCCCACCCGGCCCAACGGCTCACCTACGCGGTCCAACTATCGGCTTGTCAGGATGCGGACCGCCTGGACCGTGGGTGAGATGAGGCTCGCGGGCCGCTCGGTCCTTCGTATCCCTTCGCACTCCGCGGCAGCTTGTTGGCCCGACGCGGGGAAGGAAGTCATGACGTGAACAGCCAGAGCCCTACTCCTCATCGTTCCCGGACGCGCCGCCGGGTCCTCTTCGCCGCCGTCGCGACGGCGGCGGCTCTGTCCAGCCAGCTGCTGACCATGTCGCCCGCCGCCTCGGCGGATGACCCGGCCGGGTACGGCCGTCCCAAGCCGCCCAAGCCGCCGACCGTTCTCCACGGGGTACAGGAGTTCACCGCGGACGGCACCTTCACGCCGCCCCCGGGGGTCACCTCGGTGCACATCCAGGCATGGGGCGCTGGCGGTGGCGGTGGCGGCGGTGGCGGCGGCAGCAGCACCAACGTGGGCGGGCCCGGCGGCGGCGGCGGGTCCGGCGGCTTCACTTGGTGCGTCATCCCGGTAGTACCGTTCGCCACCTACACGGTGGACCTGGGTACCGGCGGCACCGCCGGTACCGGTGGTCCCGGTGGTGTCGCGACCGGTACCGCGGGTACGGCCGGCGGGAACGGCACCTCGACGACCCTGGCCTCCACCAGCGGGACCGAGCTCACCGCCACGGGCGGTGTCCGCGGCGGTGGCGGTGGCGGCGCCACGACCGCCCCGGGCACTCCGGGCACCGGCGGGACCGGCGGCACCGGCAGCAGCTGCAGCAGCATCTACGCGGTCAACCGGACCGGTGAGAACGGCGAGTCCGGCGTTCCGGGCGGCGGCGAGGGCGGCGACGCGGTCGACGGCATCGTCCAGCTGCCCCCGACGAACAGCAGCGCGGGTGGCAACGGCGGCGCCGGCGGCGCCGCCGGCATCAGCGGCTCCGCGGGCGGCACGGGCGGCAACGGCACCGCGGGCGGCAACGGCTACCTCGTCGTCTTCTGGTAAACCCGGTTTCTGGTGAATCCGGTCAGGAGCACCGTCCCCGGCCGCGCGGCCGGGGACGATGCCGGTCCGCTCACCGCGACAGCATGCGCTCGATGACGGCGGCGACGCCGTCATCGGTGTTGGCGCCCGTGCGGTGGGTGGTCGCGGCGAGCACATCCGGATGGGCGTTGGCCATCGCGTACGAGGTGCCCGCCCACATCAGCATCTCCAGGTCGTTGGGCATGTCCCCGAACGCCACGACCTCCGCGGCCGAGATCCCGCGCTCGGCACAGCACCGGGCCAGGGTGCTGGCCTTGCTGACCCCGAGACCGCTGACCTCCAGCAGGGCGGACGGGCTGGAGCGGGTGAAGTCGCCGTGGGCCTCGGCCACCGAGCGGGCCAGCTGGAGGAAGTCGTCGGGCGCCAGTTCGGGGTGGTGGGCGAGCAGTTTGAGGACCGGCATGTGGGCGTGCGCGAATCCGTCGTGGAGCAGCTTCTCGGCGGGGGCGACGATCGCGCCCGGGTCGAGGTGGAAGGGCGGGTACCGCGGTTCGTAGAAGATCCCGCCGCTGCGCTCGACCGCGAAGGACGTGCCGGGGGCGGCCTCGCGCAGCGCCTCCACGATGGCGAGGGCCCGGTCGGTGGCGAGCGGGCGGACCTCGACCGGCAGCCCGCCCTGGTGCAGATCGACGACGGCGGCGCCGTTGGCGCAGATCGCCAGGCCGTGGCCGTGCACATGGGCGCTGACGACGTCCATCCAGCGGGCCGGGCGGCCGGTGACGAAGAACACCTCGATGCCCGCCCGCTCGGCCGCCGCGAGCGCCGCCACGGTGCGGTCGGAGACCGTCTTGTCGTCCCGCAGCAGGGTGCCGTCGAGGTCGGTGGCGATCAGCCGGGGCCGGGCCGGGGCGGGGCGGAAACGCTCTGGGGCCGGGGTGTTCGGCCGGTCGGTCGCAGGAGTCACGGCAACCATCCTCCCGCATATGCCACTCATCGGTGAGGGCCCGTGCTCGGGTGGGCCTGCTCGAGCGGGCTTCTCGTCGGTGCGGCTCGGTACGTCTCGGTGCGGCTCGGTACGGCTCGTACGGGTCGGTACGGGTCGGTGCGGCGTTGTCACACCCACCGCTTAGGCTCGCGGTATGCGAGTGAGCACCGTGATCCTGCCCATCCACCGCTGGTCCGAGGGCGGCCGGACGACATGGCGGCGCGCCGAGGAGCTGGGTTTCCACGCCGCGTACACCTATGACCACCTGTCCTGGCGCAGCTTCCGCGACGGCCCCTGGTTCGGGGCGGTCCCCACGCTGACGGCGGCCGCCGCGGCGACCTCGCGGCTGCGGCTGGGCACCCTCGTCACCTCCCCGAACTTCCGGCATCCGGTGACGCTGGCCAAGGAGCTGATCACGCTGGACGACGTGTCCGGCGGGCGGATCACGCTCGGCATCGGCGCGGGCGGCTCCGGCTTCGACGCGACGACGCTGCTGCGCGGCGGCGAGGAGCCGTGGTCGGCCAGGGAGCGGGCGGACCGGTTCGGCGAGTTCGTCGAGCTGCTCGACCGGCTGCTGACGCACGACGCGGTGACGTACGAGGGCACGCACTACAGCGCGTACGAGGCGCGCGACATCCCCGGCTGTGTGCAGCGGCCGCGGCTGCCGTTCGCGGTGGCCGCCACCGGTCCGCGCGGGCTGCGGCTCGCGGCGCGGTACGGCCAGGCGTGGGTGACCACGGGCGATCCGAAGACCTCCGAGACGGGCACCCCGGCCGATTCGCTGGCCGCCATCGGCGGCCCGAGCGACCGGCGGGGGAAGGCGTGCGCGGGGGCCCGGCGGGACCCCCGCGGCCACCACAACAAATTTATAACCGGCTTAAA